>NZ_JBQYLP010000087.1:0-18892 GCF_052683555.1 Burkholderia sp. BC1 | reverse complement strand
GGTGATCACCTTCATCCGAAATCGCTGATCACGTTCACCGAAATACGCAGCACAGCGCCTGGCGGCCTACGGCAAGGGCGCCACGCCGCAAGAAATGGAGGCGCTGATCGCGCGCGTCTGGACCGTGGCCGAGGCGCCGCGCATGGGCCGCTGGCTGGAAGCGCGCGCATGACAGCCAACACCGCCGCCCCGCGCGCCGTGCCACGCGCCTACCTCTTCGTGCCCGCCGATCGACCCGAGCGCCATGCCAAAGCCCGTGCCAGCGGAGCGGACGTGGTCATCGTCGATCTGGAAGACGCCGTGCCCCCCGAGGCCAAGGTGCGCGCGCGCGAGGCGCTGGCGGCGCAACTGGACGAAGCCACGCCGCTGGTGGTTCGCATCAATGCCGCTGGCACCCCCTGGTTTGAGGACGACCTCGAACTGTGTCGTCATCCTGGCGTGGCGGCGGTGATGCTGCCCAAGGCCGAGGGCATCGACGCCGCCTGCACCGTGGTCGAGGCCACCTACAAGGACGTGTTGCCGATCATCGAGTCGGCGCGCGGTCTGCAGGACATGCACAGCATTGCGCGCGTGCCGGGCGTGATTCGCCTGACTTTTGGAAGCGTCGATCTGGCGCTCGATCTGGGCATCGACTGCGCGCCCGATGGCGGGGAGACCGAGCTGCTGGCTTTCCGCTCCCAAATGGTGCTGGCTTCGCGGCTGGCCGGGCTGGCCGCGCCGGTCGATGGCGTCAGCACCGCGATCGACGACCTGCACCGCTTGCAGGCCGACACCGAACGCGCGCGGCGACTCGGCTTTGGCGCCAAGCTGTGCATCCACCCGAAGCAGGTGCTTGCCGTTCAGGCGGTGTTCACGCCCACCCCCGAGCGGCTGGACTGGGCGCGCCGCGTCTGCGAAGCATTTGCATCGGCTGGCGGCGCCGCCGTGGCCGTGGACGGCCAGATGGTGGACCTGCCGGTGGTCCAGCGCGCGCGCGCCGTGCTGCGCAGCGCCGGCTTGAAAGCCTGATTTTCATTGACCCGACTGGAGCCCCTCATGGCCCGCAAAAACAAGCCCATCCGCTCCGACATCGCCTGGAGCACCCCCGACCGCATCGAAGTGCACGGCAAGAGCCTGCCCGACGAGATCCTCGGCCATCTCAACCTGGGTGACATGGCCTTCCTGCAGATCCTCGGGCGCATGCCGACGCCGCAGGAATCAAACGTGTTCAACGCCATTGCGGTGACGCTGGTCGAGCACGGCATCACGCCGAGCGCATTGGCCGCGCGTCTGACCTACGCCGGTGCGCCCGAATCGCTGCAGGCGGCGGTGGCGGCCGGCTTGTGCGGCCTGGGCAGCGTGTTCGTCGGCAGCACCGAAGGCACCGCCAAAATGCTGTACGAGGCACTTCCGCCGGGCACCCAGGGCGCCGATCTGGAACGCATCGCCCGCGACACCGTGGCCGCCTTTCGTGCCCGCGGCCAGATCATTCCCGGGCTCGGCCATCCCTTGCACAAGCCGGTCGATCCGCGTGCCCCGCGCCTGTTCCAGATCGCCGCCGACAACGGCTTTTCTGGGGACTACATCCGGCTCGAACAACTGATCTGCGCCGAGGCCGAACGCGTCGCTGGCAAGTCGCTTCCCGTCAATGCGACCGGCGCCATCGGCGCCATCAGCTGCGAACTCGGGCTGCCATGGAAAATCGTGCGCGGCATCGGCGTCTTCGCGCGCGCCATCGGGCTGGTGGGCCATATCCTCGAAGAGAGCCACAACCCGATCGCGGTCGAGATCTGGCAACGTGTCGAAGACGAGGCCACCCAGCACATCAGGCCACAAGGCGCCTGAAGCGCCGCGGCTAGCGGCCGCGCTTGCCCTGCGTGGGGCGTACCACTGCATGCCACGGTCCAGCAAGATGGTCAGTGACTCTCGGGATTTGAATGCGGCGTTGTACTCGCTCCAGTTGGTGGTCTTGTCGTGGGGCTGGACTCGATTGGGCTGAAGTGACACTCAACCACAGATCAAGCGGATTCAACGTGGACGGTGTACCTGCCTTGGGCTGGGGATTTGTTCAACAAAACCCTTTCACAAAAAAAAGTTAGATCCCGGCCCGAACAGCGCGGCGATTCTGTCTCTGAACCAACGATGACGGGGGTCCTTGTCATAGCGACGGTGCCAATGTTGCTGGATCGGAAATTGAGGGATGTCGTAGGGCGGAGGGACGAGTTCAACCTGACCAAGCTTTGCAAAGTGTGCGCCGACTGCGGTCGGGACTGTCGCGACAAGATCCGTGGCGGCAACAATTGCTGGAAGTGTGAGATAGTGCGTGGTGCGCATGCGAATTCTCCGGACAACGCCGCGACGATCCAGAAAATTGTCCACGAGTTCCTGACTCCTGATCGGTGTATCGACCAGCACGTGGTCGAGTTCCGAGTACCTGGACTTGCTCATTTGTTGAGCCGCAGGATGTCCTTTGCGCAGCATGCATGAGAAGCCGTGCATCCTCAGCCGCTGCTTGAAAAAGCGGTTGCTTTTGAGGTCAGGAAAATAGCCGAGCGCAATGTCCACCTGCCCCGACTCCATAGCCTGTTCCAGACTTTGCGGATCGTACGAAGAGGTGCGCATTGAGGCATGAGGTGTTAGCTGCTGCAAGGCTTGGATGAGCCCTGGCGCAAAGATCATTTCGGCCACGTCTGGCATCGCTAGGCAAAACTCCGTGGTCGTCTCGGCCGGCGTGAATCGCGGGGCGTCCAGTACGTTCTCATAGACGCGCTGCAGGATGTGGCGAGCCTCCTTTGCTGCTGCCACACCGCGTGGAGTCGGCTGCATACCTTCCGGAGTGCGAACGAACATCGGGTCGTCGAAGTGCTTACGAAGGCGCCCGAGCGCCGTACTGAGGCCCGGCTGACTCATGCCTAAACGCAGCGCGGCGCGGGTAACGCTGCGGCAGTCGTCCAAAGCGACCAAAAGAGACAGCAGATTCAAGTCGAAGGTCTTGGTCATAAGCCCAGCAAAAGCATCCTCATCTGTAGAAACAATACTTGAAATTCTTCGTATTGTATTGGCGGATAAAGCAACGAATCCTACACTGCTTCCAATCAGCATGCGACAGACGCTGCAGATGCCAGGAGACTACGATGAGTACAACTGAAATGATGGCCAGACCCACTGCGCCCGGTAGCAGGTTCGACCTATTCAACCTGCCGGACGCGTATTACCGCGACCCGGCCCCGTTCTATAAAGCCTTGCGTGATAACGAACCGCTTCTCTGGAACAGCGATGGCTCGGTATTGCTGACGCGCTACGACGACGTCAAGGCGGTGTGGCGCGACCTGAGCGGTCGGGTGAACCGCGCCGAAGCCTATGCGAAGAAGTTCGGCGAGGGGCCGCTTCTTGAGCATCACACCTCGTCGATGCTGTTCCGCGACCCGCCCGATCACGACCGGTTGCGCGACATCGTCAATCCGTTCTTCACGCCGTCATCGATAGAGCGGCTGCGCACGGCGGTTCGAGAGATCGTCGAACGGCTCATCGAGGAGGTGCGCGAGAAGCGCGAGATCGACTTCGTCGCCGAGTTCTCGTCACGTATCCCGATCCAAGTGATCTGCGACATCTTCGGTGTGCCGCGCAGCGACGGCCCATTGATCCGGGACCTCGGCGCGCAGGTACTGTTTCCCCTCAATCCAGCCGTCAGCGCCGAAGCGATCGCCGCCGGCCACGAAGCGACTCGCAAGTTCAAAGACTACCTGTCCGAGCACTTTAACTATTGGCGCCGACAGCCAGTGGAAGACATGCCGACGAACATTATCAGTGCACTGGTCGCCGCCGAGAAGCGCGGCAACCCGCCAATCAGTGAAGTGGAAATGGCACACATGTGCATCCTCGTTCTCAATGGAGGGCACGAGACCACGACCAACCTGATCGGGCTTTCTACTCTGGCATTGATGAAGCATCCCGACCAAATGGCCCTGCTGGCCAAGGAGCCGTCCGTCATTGGCCCGGGGGTGGAGGAGTGCCTGCGCTACACCACGCCGCTGCAGTTGCAGGGGCGGCGCACGACGCAAGAGGTACAGGTGCCTTCTGGGACGATCCCTGCCGACACTGAAGTCATCTTCGCGCAAGTGTCCGCCAATCGCGACGAGCGTGTGTTCGCCGATCCGGACCGCCTGCAACTCACGCGGCAACCCAACGCCCACTTGGCCTTCGGTGCGGGTATCCATGTGTGCCTCGGCCGACCGCTCGCCCGCATGGAGGCGGCCGAGGCATTGCCGGCGCTCGCACGGCACTTCCCGAGCATGCAGCTCATCGATGAGCCCGTCTTCGCCCGAAGCGCGCGGTTCCGCGGCATCCAGTCGATGCGCGTGCGACTCTATTGACTGCGCCATGAGTGCCGGGATAGTGGTGGTGGGCGCAGGGCAGGCAGCCTGCCAGTTGATCGCATCGCTGCGGCAGCTGGGCCATGCCGAGCCGCTGACCCTCGTGGGGGCCGAGCCTTATTTGCCGTACCAGCGGCCGCCTTTGAGCAAGGACTGTTTGCGCCGCGGAGCGACCTTGGCGGATCTGTTGCTGCGGCCCACGTCCTTCTACGATTCGCAGCGGTGCCGGCAGATTCTCGGCCGCCGCGCTATCGAACTGGACCGCGCCGCGCGCGTTCTGCGACTCGACGATGGTCAGGCTATCGAATATGAGCACTTGGTGCTGGCGACGGGTGCGCGCGCGCGTCGCTGGCCGGGCTTGGCCGACGTTTCGCCACACGTGTTCACACTGAGGAGTTGGGACGATGCGCAGGCCCTCGGCGAGCGGCTCACGAACGTGCGGCGACTTGCCGTGCTCGGTGCGGGTTATGTTGGACTGGAGGTGGCGGCATCAGCGGCGCAGCGGGGCATTGAGGTAGCTGTCTTCGAAGCCGCTCCACGCGTGCTCCAGCGGTCGGTCGGGACAGCCATGTCTGTGGCCGTGCAGCGGCTGCACGCGCAGCATGGCGTGCGGCTGTGCCTGGGGGCCACCGTGCGGGCCGTCGAGGTCTCCGCTGCGACCAATGCCAGGAACCCTGTCCGTTTGACGACCACCGACGAAAGCTTCACCGCCGATGCGCTCGTGGTGGGTATAGGCGCCGCGCCGCGCATTGAACTGGCGCAGCAGGCAGGAATTGCATGTGGGCAAGGAATACGCATCGACGCTGCGTGCCGTACGAGTGATCCGCATGTCTGGGCCATCGGTGACTGCACCGAGCAGGTTCTTGGTGATGGCGAGCCTCCGATAAGGCTGGAATCCGTGCAAAACGCGACGGATCAGGCCAAGTGCGCTGCCGCTGTATTGGCCGGCAAGCCGATTCCCCCAGCCCCGGTGCCATGGTTCTGGTCGGATCAGTTCGGCTGCCGGATCCAAGTAGCAGGCCGCTCGGCTGCCGGCGACGAGATCATTCTTCGATCCGTCGCAGAAAAGCGGTTGGCGTTTGCGGCTTGGCACCTTCGGGATGGGCGCGTCACCGCGGTCGAGACACTTGACGCGCCGGAAGACTTCATGGCCGCTCGACAGCTCATCCGCAGCGGCCGTTTCATCGAACGCGCGACCCTGTGCGACGACCGTGTGTCGCTGCGCGAGCTCGTTACTCAAACTTGACAAGGATCATCCACTCACATGACGACTCTTTACTTTCAAACGGCCGAGGGCGAGACCATTGAGTTGCAGGCCAAGGACGGCGCTTCGGTGATGGAGGCTGCCGTAGCCGCGAATGTGCCGGGCATCGACGCCGAGTGCGGCGGCGCCTGCGCCTGCGCCACCTGCCATGTCTACGTTGACGAAGCGTGGACCGAACGTCTGCCGGCCAAAACAGAACTTGAAATCAAGATGCTTGATTTCGCGGTCATGGTCAAGCCCACCAGCCGTCTGAGCTGTCGTCTCATCGTTGGCCCCGAGATCGACGGCCTTTCGATGTCTATTCCTGAATCGCAACATTGACACACATCCCATGAAGATTTGCCGCTTCGATAACGACCGCCTGGGCTTGGTAGACGGGGACACAGTGCGCGACGTCACTGCCGCGCTCGACGTTCTGCCAAATCACCGCTATCCGCTGCCCATTTTCGATCCCCTGATCGCGCACCTGCCCGAGGTACTCCAAGCAATTCGCCGAATCGCCCCGTCGTCGCCCACGCTGCCGCTCGCGGGGCGCCGGCTGCTGGCTCCGGTTGCGAATCCCGGGAAAGTCATCGCGGCGCCCGTCAACTACAAAAAGCATCTCGAAGAAGCCCGCGAGCAGGCCGAGATCCACCACAACGGCCAGGTCGCCGAAATCCAGAAGATCGGACTCTTCCTCAAGGCGACAAGCTCCGTTGTGGGGCCGGGTCACGGCATCGAGATCCAGCATCCTGACCGCCGAAACGACCACGAGGCCGAACTCGTCGCTGTCATTGGCAAGGCCGGACGCAACATTCCGCGCGAGCACGCGTTCGATCACATTGCGGCCTACATGATCGGCCTGGACATGACAGTTCGCGGCCCGCAGGAGCGCAGTCTGCGCAAGTCCATCGACACGTATTCCGTGGTGGGGCCCTGGCTCGTCACTGCTGACGAGATTGACGACCCGCAGGCGCTCGATTTCTGGCTCACTGTCCAAGGCGAGCCGCGCCAAAAGGCCAACACGCGCGATCTCGTGCTGGACATCCCAGCGTTGATCGAAATGGCCTCGTCCTATTACACGTTGCAACCAGGTGATCTGCTGTTCACCGGCACGCCCGAAGGCGTTGGGCCGGTGGTGCACGGTGACGTGATCACGGTCGATATCGAAGGCATCGGTCGCATGACGGTCGACGTCCGCAACGCCAGGAGAGACACGTGAACACACTAAACCTCCCGACGTCTGCTTATGCAGGCGGCGCAGCAACAGCCGACGTCGCTACCCAGCGCGAGGCCTTCTACGAACGCATCGGACGGGCCCATTGCACGCCGCTGTGGGAAGTTCTGCATGACATCGTCACCAAGGAGCCGATCACGCCGTGCTTGCCCCACCTGTGGCAATGGAAGCAAGTTTGGCCGTGGCTGCAGGAAAGCGGCCAGTTGATTTCAGCCCTGGAAGCGGAACGCCGCGTACTCGTGCTGGAAAACCCAGGCCTTCGCGGAAAAACGCGCATCACGCACAGCCTCTATGCCGGTCTGCAGTTCATCCTACCGGGCGAGATCGCACCGTCGCACCGTCACTCGCAATCGGCCCTGCGTTTTATCATGCACGGCGCGGGTGCCTACACGTCCGTGGATGGCGAGCGCGTCACGATGAACGTAGGCGATTTTGTGATCACGCCATCGTGGACATTCCACGAGCACGGCAACGACAGTGGCGAGCCGATGGTATGGATGGATGGACTCGATCTGCCTATTGTAGAGTTGCTTGATGCCCAGTTCCGTGAGGACGGCCCGCGCACCACCGTGCAGGCGGTTGACCGCGAGGCGGGCCTCACGCTGTCCCGCTTCGGCAACACGATGAAGCCTGTAGGCTATAAGAGCCGGACACGCACGTCACCGCTGTTCTGGTATCCCTACGAACGCACGCGAGGGGCGTTGGAGACGCTGCGCCGCAGCGAAGCACCGCACCCGTGCTGGGGTCACAAGTTGCAATACACCAACCCGGTGACGGGCGACTGGGCGATGCCCACCATTGGCACCTTTATGCAGCTGCTGCCCGCAGGCTTCGTGGGCGAATCCTATCGCGCCACGGACGCCACGGTCTATACCGTAGTGGAGGGCTCTGGCCGCTGTGTGGCCGGTGACAAGGTGCTGACGTTCGGACCGAAGGACGTGTTCGTCTGCCCCTCCTGGCTGCCTTACCGGCTGGAGGCATCGGCCGATACCGTGCTCTTTAGTTTCTCGGATCGTCCCGTCCAGGAGGCGCTGGACCTCTGGCGCGAGCGGTTTTGATTCTTGATCGAACCACCAACACAAACACACCAGGAGACACCAAATGACTTTCACGATGACTTCGGTCAAGACCGTGCTGCTATGCGCCAGCCTGGCCGTCGGCCCCTCCCTGCAAGCACAAACTCCCATCAAGATCGGCTTCCTGGCCGAACTGTCGGGCCCACAAAGTGCGCTGGGGCAAGACCAATATGACGGATTCATGATGGTCGTGCAGCGCAACGGCGGGAAGCTTGGCGGCGTGCCGGTGGAGTTGTTCAAGGAGGATTCGCAACTCAAACCCGACGTGGCGGTGCAGGCCACGCGCAAGCTGATCGATAAAGACAAGGTGTCGATCATCACCGGCATCACCTTCTCGAACATCATGATGGCCGTCCACAAACCCATCACCGAAAAGGGCGTCTTCTTGGTCGGCTCCAATGCGGGACCAGCGCCCATCGCTGGCGCGCAGTGTTCGCCCTATCAATTCATAGTCTCGTGGCAGAACGATATGTTGTCGGAGGTGGTGGGCAAATATGCCGCCGACAAGGGCTACAAGCGGGTCGTCGCGCTGGCACCTAACTACCAGGCCGGCAAGGACTACATCGCCGGCTTCAAGCGCTTTTACAAATCTGAACTTGCCGACGAAGTCTATACGCCGCTGAACCAGCTGGACTTCTCGGCCGAACTCACGAAGCTTGAAGCTATTCGGCCCGATGCCGTGTTCGTGTTCTACCCAGGCGGACTCGGCGTCAACTTCGTACGCCAGTACCAACAGGCGGGCCTCATGGGCAAGATACCTTTGCTGTCCACGGGCACCACCGACGGGGCAACTCTGCCAGCGCTGCGCGACACTGCGCTCGGCGCGATCTCCGGCTCGTTCTGGGGGCCCGATTTCGACAACGCCGAAAGCCGGCGCTTTGTCGAGGAGTTCGAGGCCAGCTACAAGCGCATCCCATCGCAGTACGCGGCGCAAAGCTACGACGCCGCCATGCTGCTCGACGCGGCAATCGCCAAGGTGCGAGGCGACGTAGCCGATAAACCGGCATTCATGGCGGCCCTCAAGAACGCGGATTTCAAATCAGTACGAGGAGCGTTTCGGTTCAACAACAACAACTTCCCGATCCAGGACATACCCGTTTTCGAGATCGCGAAGGATGCAAAAGGCCGCGTCAGCATGCGGACGCTGACGTTTCCCTTGCGCAATCACAAGGATGCGTACCACCAGCAGTGCCCACTGAAGTAGGAGTGATGCGATGAGTGTAAACCTGCTGCTCGCGCAGTTGCTCAATGGGTTGCAGTACGGCGTCCTGCTCTTCCTGCTGGCTGCCGGACTCACGCTCGTGTTCGGAATCATGAGTTTCGTTAATTTGGCCCACGGTTCGCTTTACATGTTGGGCGCCTACTTCTCTGCGACCGTATACAACGCGACGGGCTCGTTCGCGCTGGGTCTGATCGCAGGGTTGGCCGGCACACTTCTCCTGGGCCTTGTGCTCGAGTGGGTGGCCGTCTCGCGGCTCTATCTGCGTGACCACCTAGACCATGTTCTGGCCACCTTCGGCCTGGTACTCTTCTTCAACGAAATCGTGCAGATCATCTGGGGCGCACAACCCTATTTCACGCAGGTCCCCGAAACACTCGACCGTACGATCAACCTGTTCGGTTTTTCCTATCCGGCCTATCGCTTCGCAATCATTGTGGTTGGCGTTTCGGTTGCGGTCGGCGCCTACCTTCTGATCCACAAGACGCGAATCGGCATGTTGATCCGCGCCGGCACAGTGAACCCCAAAATGGTCGCGGCGCTCGGCGTGAACATCAAGCTGCTCAACGCCATGCTGTTCGGACTCGGCGCCATGCTCGCGGGTCTAGCGGGTGTGATGGCCGGCCCGATCCTGTCCGTGCAGTCCGGCATGGGCGAGCCGGTGCTGATAACGACACTTGTCGTGATCGTCATCGGGGGGATTGGATCGGTCGGCGGCGCATTCTATTCGGCACTCATCGTGGGCACAGTCGACACACTCGGGCGCGCGTTCCTGCCAAGCGTTTTGCGCCTCGTGACCGAGCGCTCTTTCGCTGACGCCGCAGGGCCAGCACTTGCATCGATGCTCATTTACGTGCTCATGGCCGCAGTGCTCGCCTGGCGCCCGCAAGGCCTCTTCCCTTCCAAGGGGGGCTGACCATGTTGCAACATCCTCTGGCTCGACCGAGCGCACTGGTGCCGCTCGTCCTTTTCGCAGTGCTGGCCCTGGTGCCCTTCATCGCGCAGGCGATCGGCGAGCCCTTCTATATTGCGCTGTTCGCGCGGATCATCATCTATGCAATCGCGGCAAGCGCGCTGAACCTCGTGCTGGGCTATGGCGGGCTGGTCAGCTTCGGCCATGCGCTCTTCTTTGGCATAGGCGCATACGGCGTCGCGCTGCCGGTCTTTCACGGAATCGACAACGGCTGGGTCCACTTGATCCTCGTGTTTGGAGTATGCGGTGTTGCCGCGGCGGTGACCGGCGCGATAAGCTTGCGCACCTCCGGCATAGCGTTCATCATGATCACGCTTGCCTTTGCTCAGATGGGCTTCTTCCTCTTCGTGAGCCTGAAACGCTACGGCGGTGATGACGGCCTCTCGATAGCCCAAGCCAGTCGATTTGGGCCGCTGAACCTTGGCGACACCGGCGCTGTATACGCTTGCGCCTTCTTGGTGCTGGCACTTGCGACCTGGTGCCTCGCTCAATTGCGCGCAGCACCCTTCGGAATGGTGCTGCGCGCCGCGCGACAAAACCCTCGTCGCGTCGCCACTGTCGGACTCCCGGTCTCGCAGTATCAGCTCACGGCTTACGTGATGTCCGGGATGCTGTGCGGCTTGGCAGGTTTCCTGCTTGCCAACCTGAACGCCTTCGCTTCGCCGAGCACGATGGCATGGACCGTGTCGGGCGAACTCATAGTCATCGTCGTGCTGGGCGGCATGGGCACCGTCTTCGGCCCTTTGCTCGGTGCCTTCGTGCTGCTAGGGCTTGAGGAGATCATCAAGGGGTACACCGACCACTCCATGGTCGTCCTGGGCCCCATGATCCTGTTGATTGCCCTGGCAGGCAAATCCGGCATCATCGGCCTGCTGCAGAAGCTCGACCACGCCGCCGCGCGGCCAGCCCCCGTACCTGCGAAACCCACAAGGGCGACGCACGCAAACGGCGGGGAGGGTTGACATGGCCACCATGCTTCAGACCGAGTCTCTGGTCAAGCGCTACGGCGGCCTGTTGGTGACAGACGCCGTCTCTCTGGACGTCGAGGATGGTGAGATCCACGCGGTGATCGGCCCCAACGGCGCGGGCAAGACCACCCTGATCAACCAACTCTCTGGCGAACTGGCTTCGAACAGCGGACGCATCATGTTTGGTGGCCGCGACATCACCAACCTGCCCTGCCACGAGCGAGCCCGCGCGGGTCTGGTGCGCTCCTATCAGATCACTTCGGTCTTCGAGGAGTTCACCGTGCTCGAGAACACGGTGCTTTCCGCCCTCGGCGCGCGCGAGCACGCGTTCCGGTTGTGGCGACCCATGCTGTCGCGCACCGAGGCGTGCGGCGCTGCGGAAGAAGCGCTCGAATCCGCTGGTCTCGGTGACCGCGCCAATGTCTGTGCAGGCGACCTGGGCTACGGCGAGCGCCGTCAGCTCGAGCTGGCGATGAGCCTCGCAGCCCGTCCAAAGCTGTTGTTGCTCGACGAACCGATGGCGGGCATGAGCCCGCAGGAATCGTCTTCAGTGATTGCGTTGCTGAAGCGGTTCAAGCGACGCTACTCGATTCTTCTCATCGAGCACGACATGGACGCGGTCTTCGTACTCGCGGATCGCATCACCGTGCTCGTCTACGGCAAGGTCATGTTCACTGGGAGCCCTGCCGAGATTCGCTGCCATCCCGAGGTGCGCGCGGTGTATCTCGGCGAGGAAGCGGTTTGACGGCGCGGGACAACGATATGAGCACTTTCTTCTCCGTCCTTGGGCTGCAGGCCTCCTACGGCCACGCCCAAGCCCTCTTTGACATCTCTTTTGACGTACGAAAGGGGCAGGTAGTCACGCTGCTCGGCCGCAACGGCATGGGTCGGTCGACGACAGTCAAGTGCATCTTCGGGCTGTTGCCCGTCTCGGCCGGCACGGTGTCGATTGACGGCATTCGACTCGACCGACTGCCCATCCACCGCGTGGCGCGCAAAGGTCTCGCATTGGTGCCCGAAGGCCGGCAGGTCTTCCCGAACCTCACTGTAGAGGAGAACCTCGTCGCGACAGCCCGAGTCGGTGAGTCGGCGCCCTTGCCACATTGGACGCTCAGCCGCGTCTACGACCTCTTTCCCCGGCTCCGGGAGCGCCGGCGGAACCTTGCCTCGCAGCTATCGGGCGGCGAACAGCAGATGCTCGCGATTGGCCGCGCGCTGATGACCAACCCACGCCTGCTCGTGCTTGACGAGGCCACCGAGGGCCTGGCACCTCTCATCCGCCAAGAGATCTGGCGTGCGCTCGGCGAATTGAAGGCCAATGGACTCTCGCAGATCGTTATCGATAAGAACGTCGGTGCACTGCTTGATCTGGCAGATCACCACTACGTGATTCAAAAAGGTTGCGTTGTTTGGCAGGGCGGGTCCGAGGCACTTCGCCGCACGCCTGATGTCATCCATCAATACCTGGGAGTGAGCTGATGAGTGCGACCATGAAGACTGCGCTCCCCGCTTGCACATCCACGGAGTTTCGACTCGGGATGGGTTCTAAGAGACGGTTTCATAAAGGCCCTGAGGGGCTGTTAACTTTCGCGGCGAGCTGTTAACCTCAGGCATCGGAACAACCGAGGCCGAGGAGATGGGCAAGCCGATCATTGACGACGAATTGTGGACACTGATCAAGCCGTTACTACCGCCACCCAAGCCTCGACGCAAGAAGAACCCGGGCCGTCTGCCGGTATCGGATCGCGCCGCGCTGACCGGAATCTTGTTCGTGCTCAAGACCGGACTGCGCTGGCGCGACTTGCCCGCCGAGATGGGTTGCGGCTCGGGCGTGACATGTTGGCGACGGCTTCGCGACTGGCAAGCTGCTGGCGTGTGGGACCGGTTGCACGTGTTGCTGCTCGCGAAGCTGCGTGCGGCAGACCAGATCGATTTCTCGCGAGCCGCTGTCGACTCTTCATCGATTCGTGCTGTTGGGGCGGGCCAAAAACTGGGCCAAACCCCACTGATCGCGCACGACCCGGTTCCAAGCACCATATCGTCACCGACGCCAACGGCACGCCGCTCGCCGCGATCCTGACTGGCGCCAACGTCCACGACGTCACGCAATTGCTGCCGCTGATCGACGCGATTCCGCCGATTCGCGGATTGCGTGGCCACCCACTGCAGAGACCGCGCGTTGTCTACGCCGATCGCGGTTACGACTCCGAGCGACATCGAAGAGCATTGCGCAATCGCGGTATCGAGCCAGTGATTGCCAGGCGCCGTACCGAACACGGCAGCGGCCTTGGCAAACATCGCTGGGTCGTTGAACGCACGCATGCCTGGTTGCATCACTTCCGTCGACTCCGTATTCGCTTCGAGCGTCGTGCCGACATTCACGGCGCGTTCCTCAAACTCGGTTGCTGCCTGATTTGCTGGAACACTCTTCAGCGCACCGAACAGCCTTTATGAAACAGTCTCTAAGGAGCAATCATGAATACACACCGTAAAGACAGCGCACGGTCAAACCTTTCGAAGGATGCTGAGCGAACTGACGGTTCGGATGACACAACCATGAAGAAAAAATCGACCTCTCAGGAGAACGATGAGAGCAAACCTACGTCGGATGTAATGCCGCTTGCGGGCGTCAAGGTACTTGAACTCGGCTCGCTGGTAGCGGGGCCTTACGCCAGCGCGCTGCTGGCTCAGTTCGGCGCGGAAGTGATCAAGATCGAGCCGCCGAAGGACGGGGATCCGTTGCGCAAATGGCGCAAGCTCCACGAGGGTACCTCGCTGTGGTGGTACACGCAAAGTCGCAACAAGAAGTCGGTCACGCTCGACCTCAAGCGCGACGAGGCGCGCGAGATCGTACGTCGCCTGGCCGGCGAAGTCGACATCGTGATCGAGAATTTCCGTCCCGGGACGCTGGAGAAGTGGGGGCTGGGCTGGGAGCAATTGTCGGCCCTCAATCCGCAACTTGTCATGGTCCGCATCTCCGGCTACGGGCAATCGGGCCCGTACAGCCAGCGACCGGGCTTTGCGGCCATCGCCGAGTGCATGGGCGGTCTGCGCCACGTGACCGGATTTGCCGATCGTCCGCCCGTACGGGTGGGTGTAAGCTTGGGCGACACGCTGGCCTCGCTGTACGGCACGATTGGTGCCCTGGTGGCGATGCACCATCTCAAGGCCAACGCGGGCAAGGGTCAGTTCATCGATGTCGCGTTGTACGAGTCAGTATTCGCGGTGATGGAAAGCCTGATTCCAGAGTACGCGGAGTTCGGCTTCGTTCGGGAGCGCTCCGGCGCCAGTCTCCCGGGCATTTCACCATCGAATACCTACCGTTGTGGCGATGGCCACTACGTGGTTATCGCAGGCAACGGCGACGCCATCTTTAAGCGGTTGATGCACGCGATCGGGCGCGACGATCTCGGCGCTGACCCCGCGTTGGCGCGTAATGACGGCCGTGTCAGACACAATGATCGGCTGGATGCGGCCATATCCGATTGGACCGGACTGCACCCGCTTGACGAGGTCTTGAAGGTCCTGGAGGCGGCCGACGTGCCCAGCGGGCGCATCTACACCGCAGCCGACATCGCGGAAGACCCGCACTTCCACGCGCGCGACATGATCGAGCGCCACGCGCTACCCGACAGCACACCAATCGACTTTCCGGGCATCGTGCCCAAGTTGAGCGCGACTCCCGGGCGCACGAAATGGGTCGGCCCCGAGCTCGGCGCGCACACGCAGGAAGTGCTGGGCTCTCTGGGCATTGATGCTGACGAGCTTGCCCGGCTGCGCGCCGATGGCGTGGTTTGAGGGGCAACTCATGCAAAAGGCCAACGGCCAGCGGCTGTACATCCAGGAAGTTTCTGTGCGCGACGGATTCCAGATCGAGTCTCGCTTCGTGCCCACCGAACAGAAAATTGATCTGATCAATGGCTTGAGCCGCACAGGACTGGCCAAGATAGAGGTCACATCGTTCACCTCGCCCAAGGCCATCCCGGCGCTGGCGGATGCCGAAGCCGTGATGCGAGGGATCGAACGGATTCCCGGCGTTGAATACGCTGCACTGGTGCCCAACATTCGCGGCGCTGAGCGCGCGCTCGACTGCGGCGTCGACGAACTGAATCTCGTAATGTCTGCGAGTGAGACACACAACGCCGCCAACCTGCGGATGACCCCTGCGCAGTCGTTGGCGCAGTTTGCCGAAATCGTGAGGCTGGTGGACGGCCGTAAGCAGGTCAACGCCTCGTTGTCCACGGCCTTCGGCTGTCCGTTCGAAGGTGACGTGCCGGACGCGGTCCTGCTGGCGCTCGTAGAGCGCATCGCAGGGCTGGGCATCGCGCGCGTGACGCTGTGCGATACGACCGGCATGGCCCATCCGGGGCAGGTGGAGCGCCTCTGCCGGGCGGTGAAGACTGGTTGGCCGCAACTGACCTTGACGGCGCATTTTCATGACACCCGTGCCATGGGACTGGCGAATGCGTTGGCGGCGCTCGAGGCCGGCATCGACCGCTTCGATGCCTCCCTCGGCGGGCTGGGGGGCTGTCCCTTCGCGCCGGGCGCCAGCGGGAACGTCTGCACCGAAGACTTGGTTCACATGTTCGAGGCCATGGGCTATCGCACCGGCGTCAATCTGGAAGCGCTGCTGGCGCAGGCGCGCCGCATGCCTGAGATCGTCGGCCACGATGTGCCCGGGCAGGTCATGAAGGCGGGTCCATCGAGTCGGCGGTATCCCGTACCGGATGGCGTGCACTCACGCGAACCGCAGCAGCGCCTGGCCGGCGTGGGTTGCCTTGCCGGAAGCCCGGCCAGTCCGGTCCTGAGGGGAACGTAATGGCCGCCGCGACACTTTTCGAAAAGCTGTGGCAACGGCATGTGGTGCACGAGCCCGAGGCCGGCCCTCCGCTGCTGTACATGGACCGCCATCTGGTCTACGAGGTCACCAGCCCGCAGGCGTTTGAGGGGTTGCGCATGGGCAAGCGCAGGCTGTGGCGTCCGCAAACGGTACTGGCGACCGCGGACCACAACGTGCCGACGACATCGCGCTCCGTGGGCATCGTAGATCCCTTGTCGCGTATCCAGGTCGAACAACTCAGCCGCAACTGCAAGGAGTTCGGTGTCACCGAGTTCGGACTCTCGGACCCCCGTCAGGGCATCATCCATGTCGTCGGTCCGGAACAGGGCGCAACCTTGCCGGGAATGACCGTTGTCGCCGGCGACTCGCATACCAGCACGCATGGCGCCTTCGCCGCCCTGGCCTTTGGTGTCGGTACTTCCGAGGTCGAACATGTGCTCGCGACGCAGTGCCTGTCCGTCAACCCGATGAAGCCCATGCTCGTGCGCATCGAGGGAGCACTGGCGCCTGGCGTAACGGCCAAGGACTTGATCTTGGACGTGATCGGCCGCATCGGCACGGCAGGCGGAACCGGCTACGCCATCGAGTTTGGCGGTGGCGCGGTTCGCGCCTTGTCCATGGAAGGCCGAATGACTTTGTGCAACATGGCGATCGAAGCAGGCGCTCGCGTTGGATTGGTCGCGGTCGATCAAAAAACGATCGACTACCTGAAAGGGCGTCCGTACGCGCCGCGCGGCGAGCGATGGGAGCAGGCGGTGGCGTACTGGCGCACACTGGTCAGCGACGAGGGTGCGCACTTCGACAGAACGCTTGAGATCGATGCGGCTCTTGTGCAACCCATGGTGACTTGGGGTACATCGCCCGAAATGGTGCAGCCGATCGGCGGCCAGGTGCCCGATCCTGCGCGTGAACCGGACCCTGTCAAGCGCTCCGGAATGGCCAATGCGCTGGCGTACATGGCAATCGAGCCGGGCATGCCAATCAAGGCCATTCAGCCGGACAAGGTGTTCATCGGATCGTGCACCAATGCCCGCATCGAGGATCTGCGCGCTGCGGCCGCCGTGCTGAAGGGCGGACATATTGCTCCCACGATCAAGCTAGCCCTCGCGGTCCCGGGCTCGGGGTTGGTCAAGGCGCAGGCCGAAGCCGAAGGCCTTGACCGCGTGTTCACCGACGCGGGTTTCGAATGGCGTGAACCGGGCTGTTCGATGTGCTTGGGTATGAACGAAGACCGGCTGGCGCCCGGAGAGCGCTGTGCCTCCACCTCGAACCGCAATTTCGAGGGCCGTCAGGGGGCGGGAGGGCGTAGCCATCTCGTGAGTCCGGCAATGGCGGCGGCGGCCGCAGTTGCGGGCCACTTCGTTGATGTCCGTAAGGAGTTCAGCTGATGGAACCTTTTACGTTTCTCGACGGCATCGTGGTGCCGCTGAATCGCGCCAACGTCGACACGGACGCCATCATCCCGAAGCAGTTCATGAAGTCGATACGACGCACAGGCTTCGGGGGCAATCTGTTCGACGAATGGCGCTATTTGGACAAGGGCGAGCCCGGGCAGGATTGCGCCGCGCGGCCGACGAACCCGGCTTTCGTGCTGAACCAGCCCCGCTACCAAGGTTCCTCCATCCTGTTGGCGCGAGCGAACTTCGGCTGCGGCTCCAGCCGCGAACACGCGCCGTGGGCGCTGCACGACTATGGCATTCGTGCGCTCATCGCCCCCAGCTTTGCCGACATCTTCTACGGCAACTGCTTGAAGAACGGCATGTTGCCCATCGTGCTGCCCGAGGTTGAGGTGCAGTATCTGTTCGAACAGGTAAAGAGCCAGCCTGGTTACCGCCTGCGCATCAACCTCGAGAGACAGTCTATCGAAGCACCGATCGGCCCTGCTCTCGGCTTCGAGTTCGATCCGTTTCGCAAACGCTGTCTGCTCAACGGCATCGACGACATCAGCCTGACGCTGGAGCATGACGCGGAGATTCGCCGCTACGAGGCTAGGCGGCAATTGGCGGAGCCATGGGTATTTGGAGGGGCTTGAAAAAGCTGGCAATTTCATTCATCAAGCCCAA
Source organism: Burkholderia sp. BC1 (assembly GCF_052683555.1). NCBI lineage: Bacteria > Pseudomonadati > Pseudomonadota > Betaproteobacteria > Burkholderiales > Burkholderiaceae > Burkholderia > Burkholderia sp. BC1. The sequence goes on along the minus strand of NZ_JBQYLP010000087.1, from coordinate 921 downwards.
GAGGATCAACCGTGACCATCGTTCTTCAAATTCAGAGCTCGTTCAGAGCTCGTGCGCAATGTGCTGCGGCACCTTACCAGCATAACCGTCTTACTGGCGACAGTCGTCATCACGGTGCCTGCGGACTCGGCAGAACAGTTTCCCACCAAACCGATCAAGATCCTGGTCGGCAGCCCGGCAGGCAACCTTTCTGACGTGCCTGCTCGTTTCATCGTGCAGAAGGTACCCTTTCCACTGAAGGAACACAACCCATGCCCCAATTCACCCTGCGCCAGAAATTCTTGTTCGGCATAGTCGCCGTGCTCACGGTGTCGCTGCTGGTGATGCTGGGGGGGCGATTCCTCGGCAAGGCCGCGCGCTTCCACCACCTGGAGCGAGACCATCTCAACGTGGTCATGCAGATAGAGCTCGCCATGCAGCGGGCGAGTTCGGGTGACACGGCCCCGGCGGTTGGCAAGGACCTGCTGCTCAAGCCGATCGAGCACGGGCAGTGGCTTGCCGCGCAGGTCGATGTGGAGTTGTTCAAGGTCGAACAGGGGCTGTTCCGCCTGCTCGGCTTCAATGACGTCATTGACTTGCCGCGCAAGGGCATTGACGATCTGGAGCGCATGAAGAAAATCATCGAGCTCGAGCCTGGCAGCACCGTGAGCCCGGCGCTGGTCGAGCGGCTGCGGCCCGACATGGCGGTGGTACAGGAAAACGCCGACCGTTTCGCCCCGCTGGTGGCCGAGGCGGTCGGCTTCATCAAGGCGCTTGTCTTCAGCATCAACCTGCTGGGCGGTCTGGTGCTGCTGGCCTCCTTTTGGGCTATCCGCAAAGCGGTGCTCGGGCCGCTGGAGGAGGCGCTGCGGCTGGCGGGCCAGATTGCCCAGGGCGACCTCACGGGGCAGATCGTGACGCGTTCGAACGACGAAGTCGGCC
>NZ_JBQYLP010000086.1:0-18978 GCF_052683555.1 Burkholderia sp. BC1 | reverse complement strand
CGTGTTTGCGGGAAGCGGGCGCGCGATGGCTGGGTCGGCGTCGATATATTTCTCGATGAAATAAACGTGCACGTTGCGGCACATGTGCGCGCCGGTGCGTCAGTCGTCGACCGCTACGACCGCTTCGACCGCTTCGGCAGGCGCACCTGCCGCGACGAGTTGCGCGATCGCGGCGCGTAGCTGCCCGTTCTCGATCGGGCGGTGCAGCAGCAGGCAGCCGTTTGCATCGGCGAGCGGCGCCGTATCGGATGCTTCGCCGATCAGCAGTGCCGGAATCGCGAGATTGTATTCGGCGCGCAGACGGTCGATCACGTCGATGCCAGTCTCCGTACCATGCAGATGCAACGCGCTGACGAACACGCTCGGGCGTGCCGTGCACCTGGACAGCCGGTCGATCGCTTCGTCGGCCGAGCATGCCGACAGCGTGTCGTAACCCCATCGCCCGAGCCGGCGTGCGATCGCGTCGCGTACGGCGCGCGTGTCGTCGACGACGACCACGAACGCGGTGGCCCGCGCCGCGCGCCGGTGTGCTGCATGCGCCGTCCGCGCGCGCGGCACCGACACGACGAAACACGACCCGCGTCCCGGTTCCGACCGCACCGACAACCGGCATCCGAGCAGCGCGACGAGCCGGCGCACGATCGCGAGCCCAAGCCCGAATCCGCCGTCGTGGTCCGACGCGGCGCCGTCGACGCGGTAATACTCGCGAAAGACGAGTTCGAGCTGATCGCGCGGGATGCCGCGGCCCGTATCGCGGATCTCGATCGCGATGCGCGCGCCGCGGTAGCGGCAGCCGACGACGATGCGGCCCGCGTCGGTATAGCGCACCGCATTGCTGACGAGATTGCGTACGACGCGCTCGATCAGCACCGGATCGGAGTCGACGATCGCGCGGCACGGCACGCGCGACAGACGCAGGCCTTTCGCGGACGCATCGAGCAGATATTCGTTGCATACGCGACCGAGCACGGTGTCGATCGCGAACGGCCGCCGATGCACGTCGACGACGCCGGCATCGAGCCGCGACACGTCGAGCAGTGCACCGAACAGCGTGTCGAGCGCGCGCGTCGACAGCTCGATCTGCTGCAGCAGCCGTTGACCGTCGTCTGGCATCGGTACGCCGCGAAGCGCGCCGACCAGCACGCCGAGCGCGTGCGACGGCTGGCGAAGATCGTGGCTCGCGGCGGCGAGCAGCCGCGACTTCGCGAGATTCGCGGCTTCCGCGCGCAGCTTCTGTCGACGCAGATCGACCGCGCGCTGCACGGCGGCGTCGCGATCGCGCTGCAGCTCGTCGGCGCGCCGTTCGGTGTCCGATCGCATCCGGCCGTGGCGTGCGATCGTGCGGTGCGCGAGCAGTGCAACGGTGCCGGCGAGCGCGGCGATCGCGAGCAGCGTTGGCGCGAGCGCGCGCTGCGCCGCGTGTGCCGACAGCGCGGCGGCGACGACGCCCGGTGCGGTCGCCGGCAGCACGAAGGTGAGCAGCGCGGGAGTCGACGGGCTGAAGTGCGGTGCGGCGGCCGCGACGACCGCGAGCGTCGCCATCGCGACGGCGATCTGCGTGTGCGCGTCGGCGACGGCGGCCGCGTGGAGGCCGGCCGATCCCCAGCCGATGCCGGCCGCGGCGCTGAACGCGACGCGCCACGCGATCGAAACGGTGCGATCGCCCGCGCGCATGGCCGAGCGCCGATCACGGTGCGCGACGATCGCGAGGCCGGCCGCGCTGCCCGCGACGTACGACACCCACACGGTGGCGACGGTCGCGTCGAGACTGCCGAGCCGATGCAGCGCGCTCGCGAGCGCGACGGCCAGCAGCGCGGTGGCGACGACGCTCGCCGTGGCCGCGTCGTGCGCGATGTCGGTCGAGTCGATGGAAAAGAGGCGGTGCGGGCGCATGGGGCTGCGCGCGTTCGTCGCGCGCGGGCGAGGCGGGCGGCGAACGATGTGCGCGGACAGTCGATCCTTTAGACAGAATAGTCGCCGCCGAGCCGATTCGTATGAAATGCGGCGCGCCTGCGCGCGCGATTGGCGCGCACCATACGGAGTCCGGAACGATGATGAAGCATCGATATGCAATCGGCGGTCGGCGGCGCCGATTCTCATCCGCGCATTGAAAATCGCAGTACGGATAGGCGACGTTTCTCATCGTCCAATCGCGGCCGGCTGCGGTTTGAAGCTGATGAACTAACGTTGCGCGGTTTCGGGATGCAGGGGAAGGGCAGGGGTATCGACCTGAGACGGAATTCAGTGACCGGTTAGTCAGTGAGCTGTACGCTGGCATGGTTGGAGCCCGCCAGGCTCCGCACACCGTAGCCGGAGAGTGATAGCGATGCACGGTCTTTGCGCGGATGGAATCAGCCTGTTTCCCCGCGCCGATCGTATTCCGAATTCACTTCCTCGACCGGGCGTGCGTTGGCCGACTTTATGCTGCCGACCTTGTTGCGCCGACGATACGAGCGTCGGAAAATTTTCCAAACGACGGGATACGGCGCGAATTCCGTTTGATTCCATCAAGACGGTCCATCGGGCCGCGGCGACGTTGCATCACTGCGCGTGACGACCACGCAGGAATCGAAGCTGCTTCAATGGCGGGCTACTGTCGCGGGTCGGCGGACCGCTGGCGCCCGTACAGGTTGCACCGACCAGGAGGACATGTGAAACGCTTCAATCCGGCGCCAGGAAGGCGCATGGCATCCAGGCTGGCGGCGAGCGCCATGGCGTGCTCTGTCGTATTGGCGTCCTTTGTCTTTGTCGCGTCAGCCCACGCAGAGCCGGTCGTCACAGGGCCGCTGAACGTCGATGGCTCGCTCGTCGTCCTCGGGCCGGTAACCGTCGACGGTTCGCTGACGGTGGCCGGCGACATCTCAGCCCGCGGCCCGATCACGGCGGCCTCGATCGAACGGCATCCCCCCGACGGTCAAGCCATACGCAAACGCGGTGGACACAATACGTTTCATGGCCCGCTTACGGTGCATGGGCCGCTGACCGTATACGGCGATCTGGAAGTACGTGGCCCGATCACCGTCGGCGGCCCGCTCCACGCCGCCGGGGCGGTCGACGCCGAGGGTCCGGTTACGGAGCGACGTTGAATACATGTCGGGCGAGACGTCCGGACGACGCGGAGCACTCGCCGTGGGCCGCGTCAGCACGAAGGTTGCGAGCAGGAAGCGCATCCCGTCGATGATCGCGGTGCTCTCGATGCGTCCGCGTCCCTATACGGATCCGCGATAGACGACGCTCGCGAGCGCAACGATCGCCAGCGCGCTCAGTGAATAGACGACTCATGCGCCGATCCATAGAGCGCTCGTCAATCCCGCCCATCGGGCTCTTCCCGCGCATGGATACCCCGCCCCGAAACCGCCCGAGAAAGCGCGCCGCTTCGGTTCGTCAGACTATTCGCGCGCGCCCCGCCCCGCACCGATCGCTTGCTCCCATGAAATTGACGTGCTAGTTTTTCATGAAAATTTAAGGCACAAATTTCACGGAGACGCGCATGTTCGTGCAGTCCGACCGTCACGTCGCAAGTTATTACGCCGGCACGTATCCGGCGCCGATCCCGCGTCGGCCGGCACTGGACGAACACGTCCGCGCCGACGTGGTCGTCGTCGGCGCCGGCTTCAGCGGGCTGCATACCGCGTTGCGGCTCGCGCTGGCCGGCCTGCGTGTCGTCGTGCTCGAAGCGAGCCGTGTCGCGTGGGCGGCGTCGGGGCGCAACGGCGGGCAGGCGCTGCTCGGCTGGTCGTGCGACATGCCGCCGCTCGAGGCCGCGCTCGGCCGCGACGGCGCGCGCCTGCTGTGGGACAGCATGCGCTGGGCCGCGGCCGAGGTGCGCGAGCTGCCGGCCCGGCACGGCTTCGACGTCGACTACCGGCCCGGCAGCCTGTGGGCCGCCGTGCGGCCGCGCCGCGTCGCGATGCTCGCACAGGCGCGTGACGAGGCGGCCGAGCGCTGGGGCTACGACCGTCTGCGCGTCATCGAGCGACACGCGTTGCGCGACTGGATCGGCAGCACGCGCTACCAGGCGGCGCTCTACGATCCCGAGGCCGGACACCTGAATCCGCTGAAGCTCGCGCTCGGCGTCGCGCATGCGCTCGAACGCGCGGGCGGCCGGATCTTCGAGCAGAGCCGCGTGCTCGACTATTGCGAGACGGACAGCGGCTACGTTGCGCGCACGGCGACCGGCGAAGTACAGGCGGACTGCCTCGTGCTCGCGTGCAACGCGTATGTGGATACGCTCGATCGCGAGCTGTCGCGCCGGCTGCTGCCGGTCGGCACGTACCAGATCGCGACCGCGCCGCTCGCGCCCGACGTCGCGCGCACGCTGCTGCCGCAGAACAGCTGCGTGATCGACAACCAGTTCGTCCCCGACTATTTCCGGCTGAGCCCCGACGGGCGGCTGCTGTTCGGCGGCGGCTGCACCTATCTCGGCGGCATTCCGGCCGACATCGCGGCCGCCACGCGGCCTCACGTCGAACGCGTGTTTCCGCAGTTGCGCGGCGTGCCGATCGACTATGCATGGGGCGGCCATATCGACATCAGCATGCGCCGCACACCGGACATCGGCCGCGTCGGGCAGCGCTTCTGGCTGCAGGGGTTCTCGGGCCACGGCGTGCTGCCGACGCTTGCGGGCGCACGCGCCGTCGCCGACGCGGTGCTCGGCGACGATCGCCTGCTTGCGCAGTATCGACGCATTCGCAACCGGCGCTTTCCCGGCGGCGACCGGCTCGCTGCGCCGCTGGAGGCGATCGGCAAGGCCTGGTACCGTCTGCGCGACACCGTCTGACCGCATCGGAATTCATCATGAACGAACAGGAAGAGATAGAAAGCCTTGCGATCCTGATCCGCGATCTGCGCAAGCATCGGAAGGTCACGCTGAGCGAACTCGCGGAACGGATCGGCCGCTCGGTCGGCTTTCTGTCGCAGGTCGAGCGCGGGCTGTCGCGGCCGACCGTCGCCGATCTCACGGCGATCGGCGAGGCGCTCGGCGTGCCGACCACGTATTTCTACAGCCTCAGCAAGCCGCGCAGCATCCCGTGGGTCACGCGGCCGGACGAGCGGCGCACGGTCTATTACGCGGACGGCATCACCGACGTCCTCGTGTCGCCGACCATGCGCGCGCGCTTCTCGATTCTCGAGAGTCATCTTGCGCCCGGCGCGAGCAGCGGCGAGCGTCCCGTCGACGACAGCGACGAGCAGGGCGGCTTCGTGCTCGAAGGCGAACTGACGATCTGGGTCGACGGCGACGACACGCCGGTCACGCTCGGCCCGAACGACGCGTTTCAACTGCCGGCGCACAAGCGCTTCCGCTACGCGAACCTGACGGACCGGCCGACGCGCGTGATCTGGGTCTTCACCTAAGCCGTTACGCGGTGCCGCATCGTGCACGAATCCGGCCGACGCGCTGCGCGGCCGTCATACCGAACGAGGATGAGAGATGGCAGACGTGGTCCCCGCACTGGTCGATGAAGTCCGCGCATTCCGGCGCGCGCATCCCGAGATCCGTTACGTCGATCTGATCAGCGTCGATCTGCCCGGGCATTTCTACGGCAAGCGCTACCCGATCGACGCGCTCGAAAAGGTCGCGGCCGGCGCGCTGCTGAAGCTGCCGCAGAACTGCATACTGCTCGGCACGCAAGGCGGGCTGTACCGGATCGGCGATTACTGCTTCAACGACGGCGATCCCGATGCGCCGCGCCGCCTGATTCCCGGCACGCTGAAGCCGGTGCGCTGGGAGCGGCGGCCGCTCGCGCAGATGCTCATTAGCTCCGACGGCACTGCATCGCCGATCGAATTCGAGCCGCGCGAAGTGCTCGCGCGCGTGCTGCGGCGCTTCGCGGCGCGCGGCATCCGGCCCGTCGTCGCGTTCGAGCTCGAGTTCTATCTGTTCGCCGCGCAGCTCGAGGACGGCATGCCACAGTACCCACGTGATCGGCTCAGCGACGACCGCGACGATCAGCCGAACATGCATATCGAGCGGCTGTCGCGGTTTTCGGATGTGCTGCACGAGATGGTCGACGCCGCGCGCGAGCAGGGCATCGACGCGACGGTGATCACCGCCGAGCTCGGGCCCGGCCAGTTCGAGATCAACTTCGGGCATACCGACGATGCGCTGCGTGCGGCCGACTGGTCGGCGCTGTTCTGCCGCAGCACGCGCGGCGTCGCGCTGCGTCACGGCTATCGTGCGAGCTTCATGGGCAAGCCGTATCTGCATGCGCCGGGCAGCGGGATGCACGTGCACGTGAGCCTGTACGACGCCGACGGTCGCAACCTGCTCGCCGAGGACGCGCAGCGGCCGCTGCGCCACGCGGTGGCCGGCTGTCTCGCGTTGCTGCCGCACTGCATGCCGGTCTTCGCGCCGAATCACAACGCGTTCCGCCGTTACGGCTCGATGGTGAATGCGGCGAGCCGCGCCAGCTGGGGCTTCGAGGATCGCGATGCGTGTCTGCGGATTCCCGAGTCGGACGCGCGCAACCTGCGGATCGAACATCGGCTCGCGAGCGCGGACGCGAATCCGTATCTGGTGCTCGCGGCGATCCTGACCGGGATCGAGCATGGGCTCGACGCGGGCGTGGAGCCGATTGCGCCGCTCAACGACGATCGCGGCAGCGGCATCGATTTCCCGAAGGAGATGCTGTCGGCCGTCGCGGCAATGCAGTCGCACGCAGCAGTGCGCGATGGGCTCGGCAGCGAGTTCGTGATGGTGTATTGCGAGCACAAGCGGCAGGAGGAGCTCGATTTTCGCAACGAGATCGGTGCGCGCGAGTATCGGTGGTTTCTGTGACGATGCGCGAGCGACGGTACGGCAAGCCGCGTCGCGTTACGGCCGGGACGGTAACGCTTCGGCCTCGGCCCAGCGCTTGAACGAATCGAGACGCCGGCGCGTGTGCACGAGATAGAACGCCGCGATCAGCGGTTCGATCGCCCAGCGCAGCCAGGCCGGCTGCGCGCGGAAGCTGTAGGTGAATTTCACCTCGGTCGAGCCCGGCGCGCGTTCGGTGAAGTGCCAGCTTGCGCTGAAGCGTTCGAGCACGCTCGGCCCGTCGACCATTTCGATGGCCGCGACCTGCGGCGGCCGGTACGAAACGTAGCGCGACACCATCGTCGCGCCCGACTGGCTGCGGCAGAACGCGTCGACGCCGACGTCGGCGGTCGTCTCGTCGAGCAGATAGGCGTCGGCGAGGAAGCTGTCCCATACGAGTCGCCGCGCGTAGTCCTGCGACCACGTGAAGAGGCGTCTGCGATCGACGCCGACGATGCGACTGACAGAGATCCTCATGACGGCGACCGGAGCGGGATGGATCGAAACGGATTAGGACGAAGCCGAGTGTAGCGCGCCAAAATCGCGCCGTTCTTCAGATTTCGTCAAGTCGAGCGCAGATTCCATCGACACAGCCGCGCGCGCCGTCGATTACGCGACTACGCGGTATCGCGCCGATCGCACGCGAGCGTGCCGCGCCGCTCGGCCGTACGCACTCCGGCCGTCGACGCGCGCGCCGCATCCATCGCACGCGCGAGCGCGTCGAACACCGCCGGCTCCTTGCAGCGCGACACGTTGAAGCGCAGATACGACGTCGCGCCATGCGACACGCTGAACACGTTGCCGGGCGCGAGTACGACATCGTCGTCGAGCGCATGCCGCGCGACGCGCGCCGCATCGAGCGCGTCCGGCAACTGCGCCCACACGAACAGGCCGCCGCGCGGCTCGGTCCAGACCGCGAGCCCCGCGCGTGCGAGTCGGCGGATCGTTTCGCCCATCGCGTCCGCGAGACGCGCACGCAGGCCGTCGAGATGGCGCCGATAGGTGCCGTCGACGAGCAGCCGGTGCACGACGTTCGCGCCGATCTGCGCATGGCCGAACGACGTCGCGAGCTTGAGGTCGACGAGCGCGTCGATCCACTCCGGCCGCGCGGCGACATAGCCGCAGCGGATCGCGGCCGACAGCGTCTTCGAGAAGCTGCCGATCGACACGACGCGCTGGAGCCCGTCGAATGCGGCGAGCCGCGGCGCGGGCGTGCTTTCGAAATCCGCGAAGATGTCGTCCTCGACGATCAGCAGTCCATGGTCGGCCGCGAGCGTCAGCAGCCGGTGCGCGACGGGCGGCGACAGCGTCGCGCCGGTCGGATTGTGCAGCGCCGCGTTCGTGATGTAGAGGCGCGGCCGGTGCTCGACGAGCGTCTGCTCGAAGCGCGCGAGATCGGGGCCGTTCGGCGTGTAGGGCACGCTGACGATCCGCGCGCGATGCGCGCGCAGCAGCGCCTGGAAATTGAAATAGCAGGGATCGTCGAGCATGACCGTGTCGCCCGGTTCGAGCAGCAGGCGGCAGACGAAATCGAGCGCCTGCGTGCCGCTGTCGGCCAGCATGATCTGCGCGGGTTCCGCGTGCACACCGTGCTGCGCGAGACGCCACGCGAGCTGCTGACGCAGCGCGGGCAGGCCGGCGGGCGTCGCGTAATCGGTCAGTGCGTCGGACTCGTCGCGCGACGCGGCGCGCAGCGCACGGCGCAGGCTTTCGTCGGGCAGCCACGACGACGGCAGCCATCCGCAGCCGGGCTTCATCGCGCTCGGCGCCGATTCGAGCGACTGACGCGTCAGCCATAAGGGATCGAGTTCGCGATCGAGCCGCGGGCCGAGATCCGCCAGCGCGAGCGGCGGCGCGTGCCCCGACACGTAGAAGCCCGAGCCGCGGCGTGCGACGAGCACGCCTTCGCTGGCGAGCCGCTCATATGCGTCGACGACGGTCGACTTCGACACGTGCAGCGCGTCGGCCATCATACGGATCGACGGCACGCGCGCGCCCGGCATCAACGTGCGGCTCGAGATGCGTGCGCGCAGCGTATCCATCACGGTTTCGACGCGCGTGCGCGACGCGGCGGGCGCGGCCGGATTCGGGGCGGAACGGGTCATGGTTGGCGTTGAACTGTACGGCCGGTTGTCCAGTACAGTTTGTCGGAATTGTATTGCGGTGTAGCTTACGCGCATTTCGCGGGCGGCGGATCATCGGTCATCCACTTTTCGCGTTCAGGATGTGCCGTGCAAAAAACGACCGACGGATGGCTCAGCGGGCTGCTGGGCGTGATCATATTCAGCGGCTCGCTGCCCGCGACGCGTGTCGCCGTGCAGGGCCTCGACCCGCTGTTCCTGACATTCGCGCGCGCGACGATCGCCGGCGCGCTCGGGCTGTTGCTGCTGGCCGCGCTGAAGCAGAAGCGGCCGACGCGCGGCGAAGTCGCGTCGTTGCTGGTCGTCGCGCTCGGCGTCGTGATCGGCTTTCCGCTGCTGACCGCGCTCGCGCTGCGGCACGTGACGTCCGCGCATGCGATCGTGTTCGTCGGGCTGCTGCCGCTCGCGACGGCGCTGTTCGGCGTATGGCGCGGCGGCGAGCGGCCGCGCGCACCGTTCTGGGCGTTCTCGCTGCTCGGCAGCGGCGCCGTCGCCGCGTTCGCGTTGCGTAACGGCGGGCAGGCGTCGGCTCTCGGCGATGCGCTGATGCTCGCCGCGATCGTCGCGTGCGGGCTCGGCTATGCGGAAGGCGCGCGGCTGTCGCGCGATCTCGGCGGCTGGCAGGTGATCTCGTGGGCGCTCGTGCTGTCGCTGCCGCTGATGCTGCCGCTCGCATGGATCACGCGGCCCGCGACGTTCGACGGCATCGACACGGCCGCGTTGTGGGGGCTCGCTTACGTGTCGCTGTTCAGTATGCTGATCGGCTTCGTGTTCTGGTATCGCGGGCTCGCGCTCGGCGGGATCGCGGGCGTCGGCCAGTTGCAGCTGCTGCAGCCGTTCTTCGGGTTCGTGCTCGCGGCCGGCGTGCTGCACGAGACGGTGCCGCCGTCGATGGTGGCCGTGACCGCGATCGTCGTCGGTTGCGTCGCGGGCGCGAAGTATTTTTCGAAGGCGGTGCCGGTGCAGCGCGCGGGGTGATCGCGCCGCACGCGTACGTGCAGCGTGCCGCCCGCCCCCAAAAAAGCAAAACGGCCACACTCGCCTGCATCGGCGAGTGTGGCCGCACGTCCTCGCGCGCGCCTTATTCGAACGTTTCGAGCGCGAGCAATTCGCCGATCGTCTGCCGGCGGCGAATCAGCCGCGGCGTACCGCGATCGACGAGCACTTCCGGCGCGAGCGGCCGGCTATTGTAGTTCGACGACATCGACGCGCCGTACGCGCCCGCATCGTGCAGGAACAGCAGATCGCCGATCTGCGGCTGCGGGAGCTTGCGGTGCGTGACCACGCCGCCCGCGTCCTGCGTAAACACGTCGCCCGACTCGCACAGCGGCCCCGCGATCGCGATGTCGACCTGCGGCTGCCCTTCGGGCAGCGCACCGTCGTGCGCGTGCACGGACACCGCGTGATAGCTGCCGTACATCGCCGGACGCATCAGGTCGTTGAAGCCGGCATCGATCAGCACGAAATCGTGCTTCGGCCGGCGGTTGACGGCCTGCACTTCGGTGACGAGCGTGCCGGCTTCGGCTACCAGGAAGCGGCCCGGCTCGATCTCGATGCGCACCGCATGGCCGAGATGTCGTTCGATGCGCTTGCGCGCCGCGTCCCATTGACGGAAATAGTGATCGACGTCGACGCGCGGCTCGCCGTCGCGATACGGAACCGACAGCCCGCCGCCCGCGGAGATCGCGTCGATGTCGTGGCCGAGCGAGGTGACGAGGTCGACCATCGCGTCGCACACCTGCGACAGATGACCGTAGTCGACGCCCGAGCCGATGTGCATATGGATGCCGACGAGCTTCAGCCCGTACTGACGCACGAGCGCGATCGCGCGCGGCACGTCGTCGATCCAGATCCCGTGCTTGCTCTGCGGGCCGCCGGTGTTGGTCTTGTTGCTGTGCCCGTGACCGAAGCCCGGATTCACGCGCAGCCACACGCGATGGCCCGGCGCATGCTGGCCGACGCGCTCGAGCATGTCGAGCGAGCCCGCGTTGACGGTCACGCCGTGCTTCAGCACGGCCGCGAGCGTCGGACGATCGACGAGATCGGCGGTGAACACGACGCCTTCCGGCTCGCCCGCCGGGCTGAAGCCGGCCGCGAGGCTGCGCTCGATTTCGCCGAGCGACACGGCGTCGACGCACGCGCCTTCGTCGCGCATCAGCTTCAGGATATGGACGTTCGAGTTCGCTTTCTGCGCATAGCGGATCACGTCGAACTGGCGCAGTTGCGCGATGCGGTCGCGGATGACGTCGGCGTCGTACACCCACAGCGGGGTGCCGTATTGCTGCGCGAGCGCAGCGAGCTGGCGGGAATCGAGGGACATGACGGATGGATCGGTCGAATGAACAGACAGTCGCGATGATGCGCGCAATCTGCTATGCAGTAAAATGCCGATTTATCGACATTCAATTCATTCGGGATATAGGTGGCTTCGCTCACGCATCGTCATATCGAGGTGTTTCGCGCGCTGATGCTGAGCGGCAGCACGACGCGCGCGGCCGAGATGCTCTATACGTCGCAGCCGACGATCAGCCGCGAGCTGGCGCGGATGGAGCAGATCGTCGGCTTCGCGCTGTTCGAGCGCGCGCACGGGCGGCTGCGGCCGACGATGGCCGCGCTGACGCTGTTCGACGACGTGCGGCTCGCGTATGTGGGGCTCGAGCGCGTCGCGGCGACGGCCGCGCGGCTGCGCGAGTTTCGCGACGGCCAGCTGTCGGTGATTGCGCTGCCCGCGTTCGCGCATGCGATCCTGCCGGGCGCATGCCGGCGCTTTCGCGATGCGCATGCGGGCGTCAGCGTATCGGTCGCGACGCAGGAGTCGCCGGTACTCGAGGAGTGGTTGACGGCGCAGCGTTACGACGTCGGGCTGACCGAACACGACGTCGCGCCGCCCGGCACGTTGCTGACGCCGCTGCTGGAGGTCGACGAGGTCTGCGTGCTGCCGGACGGCCATCCGCTGCTCGCGCGCGAGGCGATCGATCTCGCCGATCTCGCCGATCGCCCGTTCGTCAGCCTGTCGCTGAACGATCCGTACCGCGTCATGATCGACGACGCGTTCGCGCAGCTCGGCGTCGCGCCGCGCTCGGTCGTCGAGACGCCGTCCGCCGTGTCGGTCTGCGCGTTCGTGCGGCAAGGGCTCGGCGCGGCGATCGTCAATCCGCTGACCGCGCTCGATTTCGTCGGCCGCGACCTGCACGTGCGGCCGCTCACGCGTTCGTTTCCGTATCGCGTCAGCGTGATCGTCCCCGAACATCGACCGAAAAGCCTGCTCGTCGATGCGTTCGCCGACGCGCTGCGCGGCGAAGCGACGGCGATTCGCGAGCGGCTTGCCGCGCATCTCGGCACGCGTGCCGTGCACGCGCCACGCGCGTAAGCGTTGCCGATGCGGCCGTCGCGCGACGCTCGTATGATCGCGGATATGCCGACCCTGCCGACTCTGTCGTTACTTCAACGGAATCCGTCATGACCGATGCCTCGTCGCTGCTCGAACAACCGACACTGACCGGCCCGCGCGTCGAACTGCGTCCGCTCGCGACGGCCGATCGCGATGCGTTGCTGGACGCCGCTGCGGACGGCGCGCTATGGAATCTGAAGGTGACGGTCGTGCCCGACGCGCAGACGATCGACGCCTATCTCGCGACCGCGCTGGACGGACGCGCGGCGGGCACCGTGCTGCCTTATACGGTCGTCGATCGCGGCTCGGGCCGTGTGGTCGGCAGCACGCGTTTCTGGAAGATCGACCGCCGCAATCGCAAGCTCGAGATCGGTCATACGTGGCTGCGTGCGTCGATGCAGCGCACGCACGTGAATACCGAAGCGAAGTGGCTGCTGCTGGCGTATGCGTTCGACACGCTGCGCTGCGTGCGCGTGCAGTTCACGACCGACGAACTGAACGAGCGGTCGCGCGCCGCGATCTTGCGGCTCGGCGCGAAGGAGGAAGGCATCGTGCGTCACGAGCGCATCATGCCGGACGGCCGCAAGCGCAATTCGGTGCGCTACAGCATCATCGACGACGAGTGGCCTGAAGTGGATGCGCGGCTGCGCGCGAAGCTCGGGACGTAACTCGGGACGCAAACGCGCGCGCCGCGCCGCGGGCACGACGCGGCGGCGCGGGGCATCGCGTTACTGCGCCGATGCGAGGTGGTGGCGTTGCGCGAGCTTCTGCGCGTCCGCGTAGTGGGCCTGCAGGATCGGCAGCGCCTGACGCGCGACTTCCTTCAGCTTCGCGTCGCGGCCCGATGCGATCTCGGCCTGGAAGGCGGAGATCGTCTTCTGCTGCCCCGCGAGCGCGACCTGCTCGATGTACGCCTTGTCGAACTCGGCGCCGCGCAGGCTCTTGATGCTGTTCAGCACGGTCGTGTCCGGGTCGTTGGCCGGCACGTCGACGCCGCGCGGGCTCGCGGCGCGCATCGCCTGAATGATCTTCTCGTCGTCGGTCGACACGCGCTGCGCGAATGCCTTCACCTGGCTGTCCGACGTGCGCGCATCGGCGATGCGTGCCGCGTCGTGCTGCGTCGACACCGTCTTCGTGCCGTCCGTGATGAACGCCTGGTCGGCTTCGTGGATGCGCGTCGTTGCGGCTGCGGGTGCGGACGCGGCCGGCTGAGCGGTTTGGGCGGTCGCCGTCGCGGCGACGAGAAGCAGGCCAACGGCAGACAGGGCGAGGCGCGAAACGGGGGAGAAGCGGTTCATGGGACCTCCTTTCATCGGGGCTCTGGTTGAACGACGGATCGCGTGATCCGATGCTGTGCGAGAGACCGGGCATGCGCCCGGGCCGGCTTCGGCCGCCGCTCTGCCGCGGCGCCGGTCGAAGCGATCACCGGCCCGACCGATTCTAGGAGGCCGTGCGTGTCGCAGGTGCAACGGTGCTGTGGCTTCTGTAACGGATGGTAAGACCGCGCGATTCGTGTCGACGATGTGTCGGTAGCGTGTACCGGCGCGCATCGCGCAGCGGAAATTTTTTCGTGCGCGATGCGCGATGCGCGGCCGCGATTGCGCGTGCAACATTGCGCGCGCAATGCTGCGATCCGCTGAACGCGTGTGCTTGCGCGCGCATCGCGCGCGAGCGATCACACGCGAGCGATCACACGCGATCGAGCAGCGCGTCGAGATGCGGCAGCAGCGGCGTCGCGCAGTGCGGCTGCAATGCGTGCGGCGCCGTGTAGCCCCACGCGACGCCCTGGAACGCGACGCGCGCGCGACGCGCGGCGTCGGCATCGCGGATCTCGTCGCCGACGTACAGCATCTGGTCCGCGCGCACGCCGGCTTCACCCGCCAGCGCACGCAGCCGACGCGCTTTGCCGAACAACGGAATCCCGCACGCGAAATGATCGACACGCGCAGCGGCGTGCGGGCCGAGCCGGTCGCGCACGACGTCTTCGGCATTCGACGTCGCGATCGCGATGCGGATGCCGCGTGCAGCGAGCGCATCGAAGGTCGTCTCGACACCGGGAAACAGCGCGACGTTGGCGATGCGTGCGCGCATCAGTCGACGCATGTCGATCGTCACACGCGGCACCTTCCAGACCGGTACGTCGAGCGCACGCACGATGTCGCGCGCGGACATCGTACGCAGCGTCGCACGCATCGCGGGATCCGCATCGCGAAACCCGTGCAGGCGCGATGCCTCGGACAGTGCCGTGAGAAAGCAGTCGAGCGAATCGGCAAGCGTGCCGTCGAAGTCGAACGCGACGAGCCGGTACGTCATCGCGTGTAGCCGGCCAGTGGGCGGGTTGCGTGCATGGGAAGTGCGTACGTTGGCACGGCGGAAGGGACGGGGTGTCGGTGCATGTGTATGGGTCGGTGTCAATCTTGGGCGGCACGGCCGCCGCGCCGCCATGGTAGCCGATCGCGGCCGCCGGCGACGCGCGCTTGTCGCGCGCCGCGCGGCGCGGTATCGTCGACGCTTCGTTTCGTGATGCCGGAGAACCGCCGTGCCTGCTGCTGCCGATGCCACGCTCAGATTTTCGACCGACAAACGCGAACTCGACGTCGACGCGATCTTCGATTTCCTGCATCGCGACGCGTACTGGTCGAAGGGCATTCCGCGCGACGTCGTCGAGCGCGCGATCGACGGGTCGCTTTGTTTCGGCGCGTACGTCGGCGATCGCTTCGTCGGATTCGCGCGGCTCGTCACCGACCATGCGACGTTCGCGTATCTCTGCGACGTATTCGTGCTGCCGGCCGAGCGCGGCCGCGGCTATGGCCGCGCACTGATCGACCACGTGTTCGCGCAGCCGATGCTGGCGCAGCTGCGCCGGATCATGCTCGCGACGTCCGACGCGCACGCGTTGTATCGCCCGGTCGGCTTCGAGGCCGTCGCGCATCCGGAGCGCATGATGGAGATCCGCCGCCCCGACATCTACGCGAAACGCTGACGCGCGGCGCAGCGCATACAATACGCGCTTTCCGATTTGCCGAAGGGAACGCCCGCCATGACCGAACAGGAAGCCGAACAGCTCGCGACGCACCGCCATTACAAGGGCGGACTGTATCGCGTGATCGGTGTCGCCCGTCACTCCGAAACCGAGGAATCGCTCGTCGTCTACGAGCACCTGTGGCCGCATGCGCGCGGTCTGTGGGTGCGTCCGGAAACGATGTTCAACGAGACGCTGCCGGACGGCACGCCGCGTTTTCGCAAGCTGCGCGACTGAACTGCCGCGGCGTTCGGTTCGCCGTCACGCGTCGCGCAGCGCATGCGCCAGTTCGGGCGGCGCGTGCGCGACCGTGATCTGCGGCGTGCCGTGCCAGGCCGCGAGTTTTCTGACGGCTTTCGCGACATCGGCCGCGAGCCCGCTGCCGACGCGCACGCCGGGCTCGATATGCACGGACTTCAGCTCGAACGTGCCGAGCGCGCGATGCGCTTTCGCGTCGACGCGGCCGATCAGGCGGCCGCGATGCAGCACGGGCAGGCAGAAATAGCCGTAACGCCGCTTGTGCGCGGGCGTATAGCACTCGATCGTATAGTCGAAGTCGAACAGCGTCGCCGCGCGGCGGCGATCCCATACGACCGGATCGAACGGCGACAGCAGCGTCGTGACGGTCGAGCGCAGCGTGTCGGCGGCCGCCGCGGGCAGCAGCGCCTCGAGCGAACGATGCACGTAGGCCGGTTCCTTCCAGTCTGCGACCTGCACCGGAATCAGCTCGCCGGCCTGCGCGAGCTGTTCGAGTTCCGCGCGATACGAGCGGCGCGGCAATCGGTAGTAATCGGCGACCCAGTCGGCGCGGACGATGCCGAGCGCGCGGCACGTGTAATCGAGCAGCGTCGGCAGCACGGCTTCGCGCGGCGGCAGGTCGCGCGCGTCGTCCCAGTCGGGCAGCACGCGCTCGCGCACGTCGTAGATGCGCTGGAAATTGCGGCGCTCGGCGACCATCAGGTCGCCGGTCGTGAACAGCACTTCGAGATGCCGCTTCTCGGGCTTGCGGTCCCACCATCCGTTGCCTTTCGTGCCGTCCGCGCGCACGAAATCGGCGGAGCGCACCGGGCCTTCCGAGCGGATCCTGTCGAGCAGCCGCGCGATCTCGTCGCGGTGCTGCGCATGCCAGTCGGCCGCGTATTTCCATCCCATCCCGGACGGATCGAGCATCTTGTAACGCATCAGCCCGAATTGCTCGACGGGCAGGAAGCACGCCTCGTGCGACCAGTATTCGAACAGCCGCGCTTCGGCCAGATGTTCGTCGAGCCATTGCGGCCGGAATGCGCCGAGGCGGCTGAACAGCACGAGATAGGGGCTGCGTGCGACGACGTGAATCGTATCGATCTGCAACTGCGCCATGCGGCGGATCGTGTCGAGCACGTCGGCCTTGGTCGCCTTGCGGCGCGGCGGCGTGAGCAGGCCCTGCGCGGCGAGATGCAGCGCGCGGGCAGCGGCAAGCGAGAGGGTGGGCATCGAAGCGATCGGGAGCGGAGTCGGCAACGCGTACATCGTAAGCGGAGTTTGCCTGCACGTGGTGTGGCGGACGTTTCGGTAGCGAACGGTCGGTGCGGCAGCCGCCACGCCGATCGTGCACCACTTCGATCGCGTCGCACCGCGCGCGGCGTAGCTGACACACATCTGACAATGCTTGACAGATGCATCCGCAAACATTCCCTATAGTGCAGGACATGGCGCGACGACAAACGCGCAACGATTCCGCTTCCGACGCACATATGTCCATGGCACGCAGGAAGCGAATCCGGGTGTCTCAACCCCCAACGAGAAGCCCGGAGCCCTGAGCGGATATCCACACGGCTGTGCACCGGCCCCATGTGGATGTCCGCTGATTTTTTTCCGATTCCGTTTCTGCAGCGAGCGCGTTCGAGCGTTCGAGCGTTCGGCGTTCGCCCGCGCGGCCGTCTACTGCCGCTTGCCGCGCGCGACTTCGTCGCCGGCACCGGGCGGCAGCCGGCGCGTGATCGGAATCGACGCGAACGAGCACAGCCCGACCACGACGAACGCGGGCCAGAAATCCGACCACACCATCGCCTGATGGCCCTGCAGCCAGTGCGACAGGTGCAGCACGAGACCGGCGACCGTCACGCCGAGCCCGAGCGACATCTGCTGCACGACGCTGCCGAGGCTCGTGGCGCGGCCCGCGTCGCGCGGCGAGATGTCCGCGTAGATCATCGAGTTCAGGCTCGTGAACTGCAGCGCCGGAAAAATCCCGCCGACGAGCACGATGACCCAGATCGCCCAGGTCGGCATGCCCGGATGGAACACGCCGTACGCGGCGATCGCGAGGCCCGCGAACGCGGCGTTGTAGATCAGCACGGTGCGAAAGCCGAAGCGGCGCAGCGTATGCGTGGCGGTCGAGCGGCTCACGGCGCCGCCGAGCGCCGACGCGCAGGTGATCAGCCCAGAATGGAACGCGCTCATGCCGAGTCCTTCCTGCAGCGCGAGCGGCAGCAGGAACGGCACCGCGCCGAGGCCGATCCGGAACAGCGACCCGCCGACGACGCTCGCGTGGTACGTCGGAATCTTCAGGAAGCTCAGATCGAGCACCGGCCGCTCCTTGCGTCGCGCGTACGGCACGTAGAGCGCGAGCAGCACCGCGCCGGTCGCGCACATTGCGAGCGCGTTCGTGCGCGTCGTGAGCGCGCCGTCGATCAGCGTGAGCCCCATCAGCAGCAGTGCGGCGCCGCTTGCCGAGAGCAGGAAGCCGAACCAGTCGAGCGGGCCCGGATCGGGCTCGTGCGTGTTCGCGATGTGCCGCGTCGCGAGGTAGATGCCGTACAGACCGATCGGCACGTTGATGAAGAAGATCATCCGCCAGTGCAGATACGTCGTGATGAAGCCGCCGACGAGCGGGCCGACGGTCGGCCCGAACAGCGCGGGAATCGCGAGGTAGTTCATCGCGCGCACGAGATCGGAGCGCGGCACCGCGCGGAAGATGATGATCCGGCCGACCGGCACCATCATCGCGCCGCCGACGCCCTGCACGAAGCGCGCGAACGTGAGCAGGCCGAGTGAATTCGATGCGGCGCAGAGCAGCGAGCCGGCGACGAAGATGCCGATCGCGGTGCGGAACACCGCGCGTGCGCTGAAGCGGTCGGCGAGCCAGCCGCAGATCGGGATGAACACGCCGAGGCCGACCACGTAGGCCGTGATCGCGATATTCAGCGTGACGGGGTTGTGCCCGAAGTCCCTCGCCATCGCGGGCAGCGCGGTGACGATGATGTTCGCGTCGACGCTTTCCATGAACAACGCACAGGCAACGATGAGCGGTGCTAGGAAGACGGGCGACATGGGCTGGGCGCGCGGTAAAGGCGTCATTATGCCCATATTGTTGTCGCCGCGTCACGTACGACAACGCTTGTTCCGCATGTTGCAATAGTCGTTCCTGCACGGCGCACGGAAAAAGGACGACTGCGCGCGCAACGTGCGCCGCCGCGCTCGAAGCTTGCGCGCCGCGGAGGTTTCATGCGACAGTCGATCCACTCCGCTTCAACATCACGACGCGCATCGCTCGACGGCCATCGAGACGGGCGCGCACGCGACGAGACCATGCCGATCCACTCACCATCGAAAGGAGGGGACACGCCATGACGTCACGTCGTGCCGAATC
>NZ_JBQYLP010000085.1:0-19287 GCF_052683555.1 Burkholderia sp. BC1 | reverse complement strand
CTCCATTTGCGGCATCAGCCAGTGCCGGTGCTTCGTATCTGAACAGTATTTGCGCTAAGCGGCAGTCTCGGGATGGTAAAAAATGAATGAGATAATTCGCGTCGGCAAAAAAATGGTTTTTGCAGTATCACGAATATCGGATGTCCGTCGATTGACAGTGTCGAAACTGATGCGTTTTTAGGGGAAATCGTTCATGTCGATGAAACAAATCCGCGCGGCATTGCTTGGAATGTGCATGATCCTGCTCGCGCCGGTCGCGCATGCGCAGACGCCATACACGACCGACTGGCTCGCGAACACGTTCGGCACACTGGCCGCGCACGTCGGCAACGGCGCGCGCTCGATGTGGGTCGCGCCCGAAGGCGTGATCTATACGGCCTCGCGCTGGGACGAAAACGCGGGCGGCGTCGCGATCTACCAGAACGGGCAGTCGCTCGGCACGATCGGCATCCACGACGAATTCCAGGGCAGCGCGATCACGGGCAACGCGACGTCGCTGTTCGTCGCCCTCGGCTACAACCGTACGTTCGGCAGCGGCTCGGTCGGCCGCTACAACCGCAGCACGAACGCGCGCGACCTGCGCATTCCGGTCAGCACGTGGACCGGCATTCAGTACGCCGACGTCATCACGGGCCTCGCGACGGCCGGCAATCTGCTGTATGCGAGCGACTTCTACGGGAACCGCGTGCGCGTCTATACGACGGACGGCGTGTGGCAGCGCGACATCGGCGTGCAAGGGCCCGGCGCGCTCGCGATCGATGCGGCGGGCAATCTGTGGGTCGCGCGCATGAGCGCGGGCGTGGTCGTCCAGTTCAGCCCGACCGGCACGCAGATGAACACGATCCAGATGGCGGCCGGGGCGCGGCCGTCGTCGCTGTATTTCGACGCATCGACCGGGCAGTTGATGGTGGGCGATCAAGGGCCCGACATGAACATCAAGATCTACGCGCTCATCGGCGTGCCGCTGCAGATCGGCACCTTCGGCGTGCAGGGCGGCTATCTGAACGCGACGACGGGGATCAAGGGGCAGGTCGGCGACAAGCGCTTCACACGCGTGGTCGGCATCGGCAAGGATGCGGCCGGCAATCTGTACGTGCTGAACAACGCGTGGGGCGGCGGCTGGGATCTCGGGCGCAACGGCAGCACCGACATTCACGCATACGGCCCGACCGGCGCGCTGCAATGGAAACTGCAGGCGCTGAACTTCGAGGGCGCCGCCGCCCCCGATCCGGCGACCGACGGCGCGTTCTTCTATAGCGGCAACAATATCTATACGGGCACGGCGGGCGGCACGTTCGTCGCGAACACGATCGATCCGTTCACCTATCCGAAGGACCCGCGCCTCGACATGAACGACTATCAGCGCGGCCAGCATTTCGGGCAGCTCGTGACGGTCGGCGGCAACCGCATTCTGGTCGCGTCCGGTCAGAATCCCGGCAACTTCAACTTCTATCACTTCAATCCGGCGAGCGGCTACATCGCGATTCCCGACGGCTCGATTCCCGGCAAGCCGTTCAACACGAGCCTGCAGGTGACGGCCGGCTTCGCGATCGACGGCAACGGCGACGTGTGGGCCGGGCTCGACCGCACCAACAACATCTCGCACTACCCGATGACGGGCTTCGACGCGAACGGCAAGCCTTCGTGGGGCGCGCCCGAGCAGATCCAGATTCCGCGCTCGGTGCTGCCGCTCACGCGCATCATCTATCAGTCCGACAGCGACACGATGATCCTCGCGCAGGGTATTTCGGGCAGCTGGGACTGGACCGCGATGAACGGCCATATCGAGATCTATCGCGGCTGGAAAGCCGGCAACAAGACCACGCCGAGCCTCGCGATCGATCTGACGAGCGCGGACCCGAAGTCGATCGCGGCAGCCGGCCATTATCTGTTCGTCGGCTACGTGCACACGGTGCCGAACATCGACGTGTACGACCTGAACACGGGCGGCCTCGTCACGACGCTGACGAACTCGAACCCGTCGGCGATGGACGTCGGCAACGACGTCGACTCGATGTACGGCATCCGCGCGTATTTGCGCTCGACCGGCGAATACGTGATCACGAAGGACAATTACAACGGCTCGAGTCTCGTCGTGTACCGCTGGCGGCCGTGATGCACGGCGCGGGCGATTGTCCGCGCCCGGCGTGACGCGCCGACCTATTCTCGTTCCGGCGACGCTTCCAGCCGCTTCATCGCTTCCGCGACCTCGTTTTTGAACCGCACGAGCGCGGCCTGCTCGGGCGCGGGCGGCTGCACGGCCGCCCAGAGCATGTCGATCAACTGCGTCGCGGTCGTTTCCGTATCGAGCTTGCGGTGCCCGAGGATCGCGTCCCACAGCACGTGCTCGATCGGACCGAACACCATCGAGCGCAACAGGCTCAGCGGCATGTCGCGGCGCACCTGTCCGGCCGCCTGGCCGCGCGCGAGCACGCTCATCAGCGGCGCCGTGTAGCGGCGCTGCAGCGCGGTGAGCTCGTCGCTGAGCGCGTGCTGCTTCGCGCGGCCTTCGGACAGCACCAGTGCGCACAGCCCCGTGCCGTTCACGAGCATCAGCCGCAGATGCGTACGCACGATGAACGCGAACTGCTGCTGCACGGTCGCCTCCTGCGGCATCCCGTGCTCGAACGCCGCGATGATTTCGTCATACCAGTCGGCGATCACGCGCGCGCACAGCTCGCGCTTGCCGCGGAAATAACTGAACACGGTCGCCTCCGACACGCCGACGCGTTGCGCGATCTCGGCGGCCGTCGCGTGCTCGTAACCCTTTTCGGCGAACACGTCGCGCCCGGCCCGCAGGATGTCCTGCACGCGCTGCTGGGATTTGCGCCCGGCGGGCGCGCGCGGCGCGTCGGCGCGCTCGGCTTTGGCGGTGGCGGTCATGGTGCGGGCGGTAGCGGCTGTCATCTCCGCATGATAACTGAGTGTCACTCAAAAAACTATTGACGCCCACCACAACGCCGCGCGAAACTGTGCAAAATTTCCGCAGTAATGGTCAATGAATCGGCGTATCGCCCGATTTGAGCAAAACTCAGAAATCGGCGCATGCGACGCACTTTCTGGAGACGGAGGAGACATGAGCAACCTGCCCGGCGTGCAATTCATGCTCGGTGAAGACATCGAGATGCTGCGCGATGCCGTCGCGACATTCGCGGCGAAGGAAATCGCGCCGCGCGCGGCCGAGGTCGACCGTACCGACCAGTTTCCGATGGATCTCTGGAAGAAGTTCGGCGATCTCGGCGTGCTCGGGATGACGGTGGCCGAGGAGTACGGCGGCGCCAACATGGGCTACACCGCGCACATGGTCGCGATGGAGGAGATCTCGCGCGCATCGGCGTCGATCGGCCTGTCGTACGGCGCGCACTCGAATCTCTGCGTGAACCAGATCCACCGCAACGGCACCGAAGCGCAGAAGCGCAAGTATCTGCCGAAGCTCGTCTCGGGCGAACACATCGGCGCGCTCGCGATGAGCGAGCCGAATGCCGGCTCCGACGTCGTCAGCATGAAGCTGCGCGCGGACAAGCGCGGCGACCGCTACGTGCTGAACGGCACGAAGATGTGGATCACGAACGGCCCCGATTGCGACACGCTCGTCGTCTATGCGAAGACGGACGTCGACGCCGGCCCGCGCGGCATCACGGCCTTCATCGTCGAGAAGGGGATGAAGGGCTTCTCGGTCGCGCAGAAGCTCGACAAGCTCGGCATGCGCGGCTCGCATACCGGCGAGCTCGTGTTCCAGGACGTCGAGGTGCCGGAAGAGAACATCCTCGGCCAGCTCAACGGCGGCGTGAAGGTGCTGATGAGCGGCCTCGACTACGAGCGCGCGGTGCTGTCGGGCGGCCCGACGGGCATCATGGCCGCGTGTCTGGACGCGGTCGTTCCGTATATCCACGATCGCAAGCAGTTCGGCCAGTCGATCGGCGAGTTCCAGCTGATTCAGGGCAAGGTCGCCGACATGTACACGACGTTCCAGGCATGCCGCGCCTATCTGTACGCGGTGGGCCGCCATCTCGACTCGGCGGGCAGCGACCATATCCGCCAGGTGCGCAAGGACTGCGCGGGCGTGATCCTCTATACGGCCGAGAAGGCGACGTGGATGGCCGGCGAGGCGATTCAGATCCTCGGCGGCAACGGCTACATCAACGAATACCCGGTCGGCCGCCTGTGGCGCGACGCGAAGCTGTACGAGATCGGCGCCGGCACGAGCGAGATCCGCCGGATGCTGATCGGCCGCGAGCTGTTCGCGGAAACGATGTAACGCCCACGTCACGCGAACGGAGCTCCGTCGATGCCGATCATCGAATCCAAACTGAATCCGCGTTCGGAAGAATTCCGTGCGAACGCCGCGGCGCTCGAGGCGGTCGTCGCCGATCTGCGCGCGAAGATCGAGCAGCTCGCGCAAGGCGGCGGCCAGGCCGCACGCGACAAGCATCTCGCGCGCGGCAAGCTGCTGCCGCGCGACCGGATCGCGCAGCTGCTCGATCCCGGTTCGCCGTTTCTCGAGCTGTCGCAGCTCGCGGCGAACGGGATGTACAACGACGACGCGCCGGGCGCCGGCATCATCACCGGCATCGGCCGGATCGCCGGCCGCGAATGCGTGATCGTCTGCAACGACGCGACGGTCAAGGGCGGCACGTACTATCCGATCACGGTGAAGAAGCACGTGCGCGCGCAGGAAATCGCCGCGGAAAACCGGCTGCCCTGCGTGTATCTCGTCGATTCGGGCGGCGCGAACCTGCCGAACCAGGACGACGTGTTCCCCGATCGCGACCACTTCGGCCGCATCTTCTTCAATCAGGCGACGATGTCGGCGGCCGGCATCGCGCAGATCGCGGTCGTGATGGGTTCGTGCACGGCGGGCGGCGCCTACGTGCCGGCGATGAGCGACGAGTCGATCATCGTGAAGAACCAGGGCACGATTTTTCTCGGCGGCCCGCCGCTCGTGAAGGCGGCGACCGGCGAGGAAGTGAGCGCCGAGGATCTCGGCGGCGGCGACGTGCACACGCGCCTGTCGGGCGTTGCCGATCATCTCGCGCAGAACGACGCGCATGCGCTGTCGATCGCGCGCAGCATCGTCGGTCATCTCGCGCCGAAGATTCCGTCGCCGGTCGCGGTACGCGAGCCGAAGCCGCCGCGCTACGACGCAGCGAGCCTCTATGGCGTGATTCCCGTCGATACGCGCAAGCCGTTCGACGTGCGCGAGGTGATCGCGCGCATCGTCGACGATTCGGAGTTCGACGAATTCAAGGCGCGCTACGGCACGACGCTCGTCACGGGCTTCGCGCACATCTGGGGCTATCCGGTCGGGATCGTCGCGAACAACGGCATTCTGTTTTCAGAGTCGGCGGTCAAGGGCGCGCACTTCATCGAGCTGTGCTGCCAGCGCAAGATTCCGCTCGTGTTCCTGCAGAACATCACGGGCTTCATGGTCGGCCGCAAGTACGAGAACGAAGGCATCGCGCGGCACGGCGCGAAGATGGTGACGGCCGTGTCGAACGCGAAGGTGCCGAAGTTCACGGTGATCATCGGCGGCTCGTTCGGCGCCGGCAACTACGGGATGTGCGGCCGCGCGTTCGGTCCGCGCTTCCTGTGGATGTGGCCGAACGCGCGGATCTCGGTGATGGGCGGCGAGCAGGCCGCGTCGGTGCTCGCGACCGTGCGCCGCGACGGGATCGAGGCGAAGGGCGGCACGTGGTCCGCGCAGGAGGAGGAGGCGTTCAAGCAGCCGATCCGCGATCAGTACGAGCGGCAGGGCCATCCGTATTACGCGAGCGCGCGGCTCTGGGACGACGGCGTGATCGATCCCGCGCAGACGCGCGACGTGCTCGGCCTCGGGCTCGCTGCGTCGATGAACGCGCCGATCGACGAGACGCGCTTCGGCGTGTTCCGCATGTGATGCCGGGGAGGACTGACCGATGCGATACGAAACGATCAAGGTAAGCGAAGCCGGCCGCGTCGCGACCGTCACGCTCGCGCGCCCCGATGTGCGCAACGCGTTCAACGAGACGGCGATCGCCGAGCTGACCACCGCGTTCGAATGGCTCGACGCGCACGAGGGCGTGCGCGCGGTCGTGCTCGCGGCCGAAGGCCCGGCGTTCTGCGCGGGCGCCGATCTGAACTGGATGAAGAAGATGGCCGGTTACTCGGACGACGAGAACCGTGCCGACGCGCGCAAGCTCGCGCGGATGCTCGAGGCGATCTACCGCTGCGGCAAGCCGGTCATCGCGCGCGTGCATGGCGATGCGTACGCCGGAGGCGTCGGTCTCGTGGCCGCGGCCGACATCGCGATCGCTGCCGACACCGCGAAGTTCTGCCTGTCCGAAGCGCGGCTCGGGCTGATTCCGGCGACGATCGCACCGTACGTCGTGCGCGCGATGGGCGAGCGCGCGGCGCGCCGCTACTTCACGACCGCCGAGGTGTTCGACAGCACGCGTGCGGCGTCGCTCGGCTTCATTCACGATGCGGTGCCGGCCGCGGCGCTCGACGAGACCGTCGCGAAGCTGGCCGCGACGCTGGTCGCGAACGGCCCCGACGCGGTGCGCGCCTGCAAGCGGCTCGTCGCCGACGTCGCAGGCCGTCCGCTCGATGCGGCGCTGATCGAGCAGACCGCCGACTGGATCGCGCGTACCCGCGCGGGCGCGGAAGCGCGCGAAGGGATCGCGTCCTTCCTGGAGAAACGCACGCCGTCCTGGCGTGACTGAACGCGCGGCGGCCGGCGCCGCCCGTGTCGCGTGACCCCAACCTTTTCCGGACGACAGCCATGTTCGACAAGATTCTGATCGCCAACCGCGGCGAAATCGCGTGCCGCGTCGCCGCGACGTGCAAACGTCTCGGGATCGCCAGCGTCGCCGTCTATTCCGACGCCGATGCGAACGCGAAGCACGTCGCCGCGTGCGACGAAGCGGTGCATATCGGCGGCTCGGCGGCCGCGGACAGCTATCTGCGCATCGAGCGCATCATCGAAGCCGCGCGCGCGACCGGCGCGCAGGCGATTCATCCCGGCTACGGCTTCCTGTCGGAGAACGAGGATTTCGCGCAGGCGTGCGCGGCCGCCGGCATCGTGTTCATCGGGCCGCCGGTCGACGCGATCGCCGCGATGGGCTCGAAGGCCGCGGCCAAGGCGCTGATGCACGCGGCCGCGGTGCCGCTCGTGCCCGGCTATCACGGCGACGACCAGAACCCGGCGACGCTGCACCGCGAGGCCGATGCGATCGGCTACCCGGTGCTGCTGAAGGCGAGCGCGGGCGGCGGCGGCAAGGGCATGCGCGTGGTCGAGCGTTCCGACGATTTCCCCGCGGCGCTCGCCTCGTGCCAGCGCGAAGCGGCGAGCAGCTTCGGCAACGATCGCGTGCTGATCGAGAAGTATCTGACGCGCCCGCGCCACGTCGAGGTGCAGGTGTTCGGCGATACGCACGGCAACACCGTCTATCTGTTCGACCGCGACTGCTCGGTGCAGCGCCGTCACCAGAAGGTGCTCGAGGAAGCGCCGGCGCCGGGCCTGTCCGAGGACGTGCGTCGCGCGATGGGCGAGGCGGCCGTCGCGGCCGCGCGCGCGGTCGGCTATGTCGGCGCGGGCACCGTCGAATTCATCATGACGGGCGACGCGTTCTACTTCATGGAGATGAACACGCGTCTGCAGGTCGAGCATCCGGTCACCGAGATGGTCACCGGGCTCGATCTCGTCGAATGGCAGCTGCGCGTCGCGGCCGGCGAGCCGCTGCCGCTGAAGCAGGACGAGCTGCGCGTGCAGGGCCATGCGATCGAGGCGCGGCTCTATGCGGAGAATCCGTCGCGCGGCTTCCTGCCGTCGACCGGCAGGCTCAAGCATCTGCGGCTGCCGGACGGCGTCGAGTTCGACATCGGTGCGCCGGTGCGCGTCGACAGCGGCGTGCGCGAAGGCGATGCGATCACGCCGTTCTACGATCCGATGATCGCGAAGCTGATCGTGCACGGCGCCGATCGCGACGAAGCGCTCGGCCGGATGCTGCGCGCGCTGCGCGCGTGCGAGGTGGTCGGCCTGCATACGAACGCGGGCTTCCTGCAGCGGATCGTCGCGTGCGAGCCGTTCGCGACGGCCGATCTCGACACGGGGCTGATCGAGCGCAATCACGACGTGCTGTTCGCGCCGCAACAGCCGCCGCGTGCGTCGCTCGCGCTGGCCTGCGCGGCGCTGCTCGCGCGCGAGCGCGACGCGGCCGGCGACGGTTCGTCGCCGTGGAGCGCGTTGTCGGACTGGCGGCTGAACGCCGGCTATCGGCGCACGTTCGAATGGCACGCGGTCGAGCGCGAGGCCGACGTGACGGTCGCGTACGACCATGACGGCGCCGCCGCGCGAATCGCCGTCGGCGACGGCGCCGCGCAGTCGTTCGGGTGGTCGCGCGGCGCGACGCCGCTCGACTTCGACGTGTTGCTCGACGGCGTGCGCAGCAGCGGCCGCGTGATCGTCGACGGCGACAGCTTCCACGTCTTCACGCAGGGCACGGCCGAAACGTTCGAGTGGCGCAACCTGCTCGCGCACGCGGGCGATGCCGAGCATGGCGGCGGCCGCCTGACCGCGCCGATGCCGGGCAAGGTGATCGCGGTGCTCGTCGAGCCCGGCCAGCGCGTCGAGCCCGGCACGCCGCTGATCGTGATGGAAGCGATGAAGATGGAGCACACGATCGGCGCGCCGAGCGCGGGCGTCGTCGCCGAAGTGCTGTATGCGGTCGGCGATCAGGTCGCGGACGGCGCGCAACTGCTCGTGATGGCGGAAGCGGAAGCTGCGCGTGCGTGAGGACCGTCGGCGGTCCTCGCGCATCGGCGCGCGCGGCTGAAACGCGGCGGGCGGCGTCCCGGCGCGCGATCGTCGCGACGATCGGGGCCGCCGGCGAAGCCGCGCGCCGGAACGCAGGCACGCTTGGACCGGGCGATACATCGCCCGGTCGCTGCTGACGATCCATGACAGTCGGCGCGTCGACGCTCGGCTAGAATGCGAGTCGTTTTCGGCCTGCGCGGTCGCGCACGCTACACTGGATCTTTCCTTTCCTGTCCCGCCGACGATGACGTCTCCTGTCCTGAACGGCCTGCGCATCGGTATCACGATCGGCCTGCGCACGCCTGACGAAAGCCTGTGGATCAACGGCATCAAGCAGAACGCGCTGTTTCTCGCGAAGCTGCTGATGGCGTCGCCGCACGGCTACCGCGTCACGCTCGTCAACACGACGGCCGTACCGCTGACCGACGCGCTGCCGTGGGATCGCCGCGTGTTCGACACGCGCGCGTTCGCCGACATGAAGGATGCGCTCGACGTGCTGATCGAGCTCGGCGGGCAGATCGACGCGGAACAGACGGCCTACCTGAAGGCGCGCGGCGCGAAGATCGTCAGCTATTGCTGCGGTGTCGAGTACATCAATGCGATGGAGTCGATCCTGTTCGGCCGGCGGCTCTGGGACACGCTGTTCATCAACCGCGGCTACGACGAAGTGTGGGCGATTCCGCAGATCGCGCCGTCGTCGCTGCCGTTCCTGCAGTCGTTGCGCCGCTGCCCGGGCCGCGTCGTGCCGTTCGTGTGGGATCCGATGTTCCTGACCGAGCGCGCGCAGTCGCTGCCCGAACACGGCGAATACCGGCCGCGCGGCGAGCGCGGCAAGCGGCTCACGGTGATGGAGCCGAATCACGACGTCGTGAAGTTCTGCGTCTATCCGATGCTGATCATCGACGAGGCGTATCGTCGCGATCCCGATGCGATCGCCTTCACGCACGTGACGAACGCGGAGCGCCTCGCGCGCGAGAGCCCCGAATTCGTGATGCTGATGAACTATCTGGACATCGTGCGCGCGGGCAAGGCGAGTTTCGTCGGACGTTTCGACACGCCGGTGTTCCTCGCGGAGCTGACCGATGTGGTCGTGTCGCACCAGTGGTCGAATCCGCTGAACTATTTCTACTTCGACGTGTGCTGGCAGGGCTATCCGCTCGTGCATAACGCGAGCCTCGCGCCCGATCTCGGCTATTACTATCCGGACAACGAAGTCGAGCAGGGCGCCGATGCGCTGCTGCGCGCGCTGCATGCGCACGACGACGACTGGGAAGCCTATACGCGCCGCCAGCGCGAGATTCTGCGCCGCTATACGTCGGCGAGCCCGGCGCTCGTCGCCGAATACGATGCGCTGCTCGCGAATCTGATCGGTGCGAAAGCCGCGTAGGGCGCGGCGTGCCGGGCGCGGGGGCGCGCTGAAAAGGAACCGCCGAACCTCGACGGTTCGACGGCTTTCAAGGCACGAATTCGACGGTTCCGAGGAATCCGTCAAAAATCATTTTATAGGTGAACGATTCTGAAAATTTGTTAAATAGTTTTCAATCGGCAATTTTTATATAATGCGTTCGGATTGCCTGTTTCAAATTCCGGCGATTATGCCTATATATTTGATAATGTCGTATTAAACGCGGTAATTAACGGGTCGTGTGAACGAGTGTGCGGCGTGCGGCACTGCAAAATTGTCCGGCGCCAACTGCGACGCGCGTCAGGACGTGTCCCACATAATGACACATCTCGCGTTCACGATGCGATTTATCCGATCAAACGTGCCCGACCTCACGCCGGCATAATCATTCCCCTGCCGCGCATAATAACGTCCCGTTTTCTCTTCACGATATCGAATCGAACGGAGGCGGAGCCGCGTCCCGCATTGTGTAAGCTTTCGTACAGTCCGTGCAGAGCGCGTCGCGTATTTTCGGCGGATGAATACGGTTGAAAATATCGAATTCGACGGTGTGCTGAAATGGAAAGTACGCTTCCGAAGAAGATCGAAGACACGGGATGAGCCGGGTAAGCGGCGGAGCGCAATCGTTGCGCGCCGCGTGTCGCGTCGGGTCGGTCGCCATCGGCGGCCCACCATTAGCCGGAGCACCGGATGAATGCGGTCGAACCTCGCCTGATGGCGGACAGGGAACAGAATCGGGAAGCGAGTCGTGACGAAATCGGTAAGGTGTTCGGCGTGCCGGACGGTCCTGTCGACCTCGCTTCGGTACGCAGTTTCGTAGAAAGCCGGCTCGAATTCGTGTACGAGCCGGTGTGCCGCGCCGACCTGTCGGGCGGCGTACTGTATGACGAATGTCTCGCGCGGCTGCGGCGCGACGCGCGCGGCGCGTGGCCGCCGATCGCCTTTTTGCCGCGCCTCGAATCGCTCGGGCTGATGCGCTGGTTCGATCGGCTGGTCGTGAACCGCACGATCGATCAGCTGCGCGCCGATCCGACGGCCGTCTACGGCTGCAACATGTCCGCCGCCAGCGCGGTGATGGACGACGCGTGGCGGCCGATCTTCGCGCGGCTCGAACGCGAGCCGTCCGTCGCCGCGCGGCTCGTCGTCGAAATCACCGAGACCGGGCCGCTGAATCCGGTCGCGGGCCGCACGTTCGTGGCGCGGTTCCGGCAGGCCGGATGCCGCATCGCGATCGACGACTTCGGAATCGGCTTCAGTGCCTTGAACAATCTGGCGGTCGGCAACCCGGACATCGTGAAGCTCGACCGCTCGATTCTGCCGATGATCAAGCGCAACGCGATCGGGCGCTATCAGCTTCGGCGGCTGATCGCGTTTGCGCATGAAGGCGCGCGTCACGTCGTCGTCGAAGGCGTCGAGACCGAAATGGATCGGCAGATGATCGTGGAGGCCGGCGTCGCGTGGGCGCAGGGCATTCGTTTCTCATGGCGTTCGCCCGCTGCCGCATGACGGCGCACGCACGGTCGCATGGCGTCGCGTGTGCCCGCGCACGGCCGCGCGATCGCAACAGGGGCATCAGCATGGCGGGGACGACCCAGGCGGCCACCGAAGAAGCCGCGTTACCGGTAGTGGATGCGCGCGCGCTCGCCGCGATCGTCGAGCTGGCCGACATGCTGCGCCAGCTCGGCGCTGCGTCGTCGGGCCGGCCGATCGATGTCGCGCCGTTTCTCGACGGATTGACGGCCGTGTCCGCACGCATTCATCGCATCAAGCCGCTCGATGCGGCCGACCGGCAACTGGCCGCGCGGCATTATTACGCCGGCGTGCTGGCGGGCGCGTGCGGCGACGAGTCGGCCGTCGCGCTCGGCGTGGCCGAACGGCTGGCGCGGCTGGCCGCCGGCGCGAGCCGCGCATCGATGCGTCGTTTCGCGGTGCTCGTGCGGATCGGCCGGTTGCACGGCCGTGCGTTCGCCGTGCACTGCGAGCGGCGCGCACGCCTGTAGCAGCGCGGCATCGACGCCATGCGTGCGCGAAACCGCCGCGGACGATCGCCATTGTCGTCGTTGTTGTCATGGCGCGATCGACCGCATCGTCCCGTTGTCCGGCGCGCGCCGAGCGCACGATCCGGTTGCCCCGATATTGCGCGGAGCGCGTTTGCGTTGCCTGGTGTGCGTCTGCGTTCCGGCTCGGCCGTAGCCGCACGGCCGGCAGCACGCGCGCGCCCGCGAGACGGTCATGCGCGGGGCAGGTCGTCGCGACGACGTCCGTCGCGCGCCTCGGTGCCGCGAGATCGCTGACGTCTGCGATCGCAGGATGCCCTGCCGACGCGCTCAGCCGAGCGCGCGCCCCGCGAACAGGCGCTGCACGTGCTCGGTATGGATCCGGACGTTGTGCTCGGCGAGCGCATCGACCTGCAGCAGGCAGCGGCGCGCGGCTGCGGCGTAGTCGTCGAGCCGGTCGTCGTGCGTCTGCGCGGCCGTGGCGATCGCGCGCGCCGCATCGAAGATCTCGAAGTCCGGATAGTAGTACCCGACGTCGCGCAGGAACGCCGAGTTGTGCACGAGCGGGTAGTTGCCGTACAGCGCGTCGTAGAGCAGGTAATTGAGGCCGTTTTCCCAATGGTGCGAGACGACGATGTCGGTGTGATGCGCCGCCCACGCGACGAACGGCGCACGCACGTCGGCCGTTGCCTTGCCGTCGCGCACCATCTCGAGCCCCAGCGCGAGATGCTTGAAGGCGACGTTTTCCTTCTTGTCGAACGTATTGGTCATGTACACGTGCTCGACGAGTTCGGGGTGCTCGACATAGCAGGCGTTCGCGGCGAGCATCGGCACGAGCGCGCTCTTGACGACGTTCAGGTTCGGCTCGAAGAACGCGATCCGTTTCGCGCGCCCGTGATTGCGATAGCCGAAGCGCGCCTTCAGTTCCGGGTCCGCATCGAGGCTGCGTTCGATGAAATACGGCGACCAGATGTGCGGCAGTTCGACCACCGGCGCGCGATAGACGGCCTGGAAGTACGCAGCGCACGTATGCATGTGCTGCGGGTTCGTCCAGATTTCGTCGAACTGCACGCGGTGCGGGTTCGGCCGCCAGTTGTTCTTCTCGAAGTTGATCGTTTCGACGGCGATCACGTAGTCGTTGCCGAACCGGTAGGACACGCATTTGCCGCCGCGCTGCCGCACCGCCTGCGCGTGCGTCGAATCGATGAACGCGTTCATCTCGATCAGCAGGTCGGTCTGATGGATCACCGAGGAGAGCGGCCGCAGCGCGTCGCGGAACGCGTCCATCATCAGCGCCTGCGGATACTCGGCGATACCGTCGTCGTGCGCGAGCCACACTTCGCCGATCAGCGGCGAGCGCTTCAGCAGCATGTAGAGATAGACGCAATGCTGGTTCGCGCCGTTGTACCAGATCGACTGCGTTGCGTCGCGCTGCACGTTCATCGTAATCGCGACATTGATTTTCATCGGCGGCTCCGGAGTGGTCGGCGCGGCTTACTGCGCGGAAAATGCGTGCGCGCCGCGCGCGGCGGCAGCGACGGCACGGCCGACCGGACAGCGTTTGCAGGAGAGCATGGGATTCGGATTCATGTTCGGAGTCGGGCGGCCGCGACGTGTCACGCGTCGCGATAGAGCGCGGCGATCGCGTCCGTGTACGCCGCGACGTTGTCGGGGTTGTAGATGCTGACCGCGTCGAGCACGTGCTTCGACTGCTCGCGATACGCGTCGAGGTTCGCATCGTGTTCGGCAAACGCCTGCAGCAGCGCGCGGCCGCCGGCCTGGCAGTCGAAGTCCGGATAGTAATACCCGGCCTTGCCGAGGAACGGCGAATTGTGGATCAGCGGATAGTCGCCGTAAAGCAGCTCGTAGTACAGATAGTTCTGCGCGTTTTCCCACGTGTGCGACACGACGGCGTCGCCGTACGCGGCCATGAATTCGTACACCGCGTAGCGGCTCTCGAACGTCGTGATGCCGTGGTTGACGATGTCGAGGCTCTTCGCGAAGTGCACGAAGGTCGCGTGCTCCTTCATGTGCAGCGTGTTGCACACGCGCACGATGTCGAGGAACGCCGGCTGCGCGCGATACGCTTCTTCGGTGACGAGCATCGGGATGATGCTCGTCTTCACCATGCAGATGTTCGGCTCGAACATCGTCACGCGCCAGCGCGACCGCCCGGGCCGATAACCGTACGACAGGCCGGGCCCGAGCGTCGCACGCGCCTTGTCGAATAGCATCGGATGCCAGATGTGCGGAACGATCGTCACCGGCGCGCGCAGGCCCGTCTGGTAGTAATGCAGGCACGAGCGCTCGAATTCCGGAATGGTCCATACCGCGTCGTACGGCGCGCCCGAGAACAGGAAGCCCGACGGCTTGTTGAACATCGCGCGCTCGATGTCGATCACGTAGTCGTTGCCGACGCGCATCGTCACGACCTTGCCGCCGCGTTCGCGGAACGCGCGCAGATAATCGGCGCCGAACTGTGCGCTCATTTCGATCAGCACGTCGCAGCGCTTCAGCGCTTCGTCCATCGACAGCAGCGGCACGTCCCATTCGCCGAGCATCATCTGCGGATCGGCGAGCTGCGCGCCGCCGTTCACCATCACGGCTTCGGCGACGAGCGGCGACTGGCGCAGCAGCAGGATCAGCAGCAGGCAGTTCTGGAAGATGCCGTTTTCCCACAGCGACTGGCCCGCGCCGCGTACGTACAGCGACACGCCGACGACGAGACGTTTGCCGTCGCCGGATGCGTGACGGGCAGTGGAGTCCGACATGGGCATGCTCCGGTTCAGGCGACCAGACGCGTGACGAACGCGTCGAGGTTCGCGGGGTTGTCGATCGAGACCGCGCGCAGCAGGCGGTCGGCCTTGGCGCGATAGTCGTCGAGCCGTTCGTCGTGATGCAGCCACGCATCGAGCAGCATGCGCCCGCCCGTGGCGGAATCGAAGTCCGGATAGTAGTAGCCGGCGTCGCCGAGCAGCGGCGAGTTGTGGAGCAGCGGGTAGCCGCCGTACAGCACGTCGTAGTAGAGGTAGTTCTGCGCGTTTTCCCAGTGGTGGGACACGACGGCGTCCGCATGGCGCGCCATGAAGCCCGGCAGATCGAGGCGCGGCTCGAACGTCGCCTTGTGCTGACGCACGAGATCGAGGCTGTTCGCGAAGTGCACGAAGGTCGGATGTTCCTTCATGTGCATCGAGTTGACGACGAACAGGTGCTGCACCGCATCGGGCCGCGCGCGATAGAGCTCGTCGCACACGAGCATCGGATAGTGGCAGGTCTTCACGACCGAGATGTTCGGCTCGAGCGTCGCGAGCCGCCACGGGCGGCGGCCCGGCCGATAGCCGAACGTCACGCCTTCGGCAGCGAGCGCCGCGATGCGGCGATCGAGAAAATACGGCGACCACAGATGCGGAATCGTATGGACCGGCGCGCGCGTCAGCGTGCGCAGCAGCGGCACGTCGATCTTTTGCGACTTCTCGAGCACCCAGACTTCGTCGAACTGCGTGCCGTTGAAGATGTGCCCCGACGGCTTGTCGAAGATCGGCGTTTCGGCGAGGCCGCTGTACGTGTGGCCGACATAGCAGGCGACGAGCTTCGCGCCGAGCGCCTTCACGTGTCTGAGCCATTCGACCGGCAGCTGCGCGCCCATTTCGATCACGACGTCGATGTCGTGCGTGACGTCGGCCGGATTCACGAGCGGCACGTCGAGGCCGTCGAGATCGAGTCCGGCCGGCAGTGCCTTCGCATCGCCGCCGTTCAGAAAATAGACCGGGCCTACGCGGTCCGAGCGCTTGAGCATCATCGCGAGGAACGCGATGTTCTGATGGATGCCGTTTTCCCAGATCGCCTGGCCGTCGCGCGCGAACAGCGAGATGCCGACCGCCGGCCGTTGCTTGCGGGCGCGGCCCGAAGCGGTTTCATTGATGTCCGTCACCAGCTTTTTTCCTCTGCGGCGGCGTGCGTTCGGCCGCGGCGCCGAGCGCCCGGTACGAACACGGCGCGCCGTGGATCGTCATGGTTGCGTACGCACGAGCGGGGCGGCCGATGTGCCGCGCATGGCGCGGCGGCGCGCGCCGACGGGCCCCGCTCGGCGGCTGCGGCGATTGTGGCACGGAAGTCGCCGGTTTGTGGAGTGGGGCGGCCGTTCGCGACGGCGTGTGGCAGGTTCCTGCACGGCCGTCGCGCCGGCCGGATATGTCGGCCATGCCGGCCGCCGGCCGCCGGCCGCCGGCCGCCGGCCGCCGCGCGTCAGCGCTGCAGCGAGATTTCCACACGGCGGTTGGTCGCGCGGCCTTCGGCCGTCGCGTTCGACGCGATCGGATCGGCGCTGCCGCGCCCGGTCACCGTCAGCGTGCGCGCTTGCAGCCCGCGCTGCTGCAGATAGGCGGCGACGGCTTCCGCCCGCCGCTTCGACAGCGCGAGATTCGATGCGTCGCTGCCGACCGAATCCGTATAGCCGGTGACGCTGACCTGCGTGTACGAGCGGTCGGCGTGCGCGTTCAGCAGCTTGTCGAGCGACGCGCGGGCGGCCGGCGTCAGCGTCGCGAGGCCGCTGGCGAACAGCGCGTCGCCGGCGAGGCTCACGTGTTCGACCGCGGCGGGCGCGGGCTCGGCGGCCGGTGCGGCGTCAGCCGGCGGGGCGCCGCACTGGAACACCAGCGTGGCCGGATCGCTGCCGTCGCGCAGCGCGCGCATCGTGTCGACGGCGCGTACGGGTTGTTCGCCGCAGATCTTCCGCGCGGCCTTCATGCAGGTTTGCGGGCCGGACAGCAGACCGTGGCAGTCCACCTGGAACGTCCGCACGCCATCGCGCGGCTGCAGTTCGGAGGCGCTGAAGGTCGGGCCCGATGCCGTCGAGCAGGCGGCGAGCGCCGCGCTCGACAGTGCGAGCGCAAGAGCGAGTTTGTTCACGGTTTCGTCCTCGAATCCTGAATGGACACAAGCGCGCCGCAGATCGTGCCGCGCGCATCGTGCAGCCGGCCGCCGCGACGCGGCCGGCCTCGCTGGCCGACCGCGCGGGCGGCGCGGCGCGTTACTTCCACTGGTACAGCATGCCTGCGCCGATCACCTTCTGGTTGCCGCTGAAGCCGCCGTTGATCGACGCCTTCAGGTTCTCGCTGATGCGCGCCTGCATGTTCACGGCCATCGCCTTCTGGCCGAGGAACGTCGATGCGCCGATCCCCATCCCGAAGTTGGCGTCGCGATCGAGCTGCGGGATCGACGCCATCGCGCCGACAGCCGCGATACCCTGCTTCGCCATCTGGTCCGTCTGCTGCAGCTGCGAGCCGAGCGAGTTGATCTGCGCCTGCTGGCCCGACAATGCCGTCGACAGCGTCGACTGCACGGCCGTCAGCTGGTTCACGTTCACCGCGTCGGTGCCTTGCGTGCCCGGCGCGACGTTCGTGATCTGGCGCTGCTGCGTGTCGTTACCGATCGACACGACGTTCGAGCGGCCGCCGTCCGTCGAATTCGCGCCGATCGCGACCGAGTTCGAGCCGGCCGCGACGACCGGACGATCGTTGCCCGTTCCGTTCATGTCGGCGGTAACGCCGTTCGTGGTGAGCGAGCGCGTCGTGTTGTTGTTCAGCGTCGTCGACAGTTGCGTCAGCTGGTTGTTGATGTTCGTCACGCCCGTCGACAGCGACGCGACCGTGCTGTTCGTCGAGCTCAGGCCGGTCGACAGCGAGCCGATGCCGGTCGACGTCGACGTGGACAGCGACGTGAGGTTGCTGTTCGTCGCGCTGAGGCCGGTCGACAGCGAGCCGATCGCCGTCGACGTCGACGTGGACAGCGATGCGACGGTGCTGTTCGTCGAGCTCAGGCCTGTCGACAGCGAACCGATGCCGGTCGACAGCGACGAGATGTTCGATGCGGTCGACGTCGACAGGCTGTTGACCGCCTGGTTCGTCGCGTTGAGCTGGCTGCCGTTGATCGCGTCGGTGCTGTCGGCCGAGATCCGGCCGGCGGCGACGTTCGTGATCTGGCGTTCCGCGCCCGGCGCGCCGACGCTCACGACGCTCGTCGGCGCGCTGCCGGCGAACAGGTACGTGACGCCGCCGATCGTGGCGCTCGACGTCGGGTTCGCGTTTGCCGTAACCGAATTGGTGCCGAGCGCGACGTCGTTCACGTTCTTCGCGACCGCGTTCGTACCGAAGGCGAGCGAGCGGGCGCTGGCGGCCGTCGACGTGTTGCCGATCGCGAGCGAGCCGTCGCCGGTCGCCGTGGCGCCGTGGCCGATCGCGACTGCGTCGTCGGACGATGCGGTCGCGCCGTCGCCGACCGCGACGCTGCTCGCACCAGTCGCACCGGCGTTCGTGCCGGCTGCGAGCGCGTTGATGCCGGTTGCGCCGTCGTTGTTGTAGTTGCCCTGCTGCGTGCCGTTGTCGTTGACGCTGTAGTAGTGCGTCTTCGCTGCCTGAATGGCGGTCGACGTCGACGTGGAGAGGGATGTAATCGAGTCGTTCGCGGTGCTCAGGCCGGTGGACAGCGAGCCGATCGAGCTGGTGGCCGAGGAGAGGCCGGTCGAGGTCGAGGTCGACAGCGAAGCGAGCGAGCTATCGGTCGAGCTGAGGCCGGTCGACAGCGAAGCGACCGAGCTGTTGGTCGAGCTGAGGCCGGTCGACAGGGAGCCGATCGAGCTGTTGGCCGAGGAGAGGCCGGTCGACAGCGAGCCGATCGAGCTCGTGGCCGAGGAGAGGCCGGTCGAGGTCGAGGTCGACAGGGACGTGATCGAGCTGTCTGCGGAGGAGAGCCCGGTCGAGAGAGAACCGATCGAGCTGTTAGCCGAAGAGAGGCCGGTCGAGGTCGAAGTCGACAAGGACGTGATCGAGCTATTCGCCGACGAGAGGCCGGTCGAAGTCGAGGTCGAGAGCGACGCGACTGAGCTGTCGGTCGAGCTGAGGCCGGTCGACAGAGAGCCGATCGAACTGTTAGCGGACGAGAGACCGGTCGAAGTCGAGGTCGACAGCGAAGCGACCGAGCTATCGGTTGAGCTGAGGCCGGTAGACAGCGATCCGATCGAGCTGTTTGCCGACGAGAGGCCGGTCGAAGTCGAGGTCGACAGCGAAGCGACCGAGCTATCGGTCGAGCTGAGG
>NZ_JBQYLP010000084.1:0-19802 GCF_052683555.1 Burkholderia sp. BC1 | reverse complement strand
GTCGGCAGCGTCAGATGTGTATAAGAGACAGGGCGTGTAGGGGCGGCGGTGCGAATGGCGGTTCGACGATAAGGCCCTGCCTGGCATGCCGGGCGGCAGTCAGGCGGAATCGTTTCCGACAGCAGACAGAGGAAAACAAAGACCGGAAATCCATTCAGCAACGGTCGTTCGCGTTCGCAACTGCATCGGGGATCGCATTGCCCGGGGGGTGGCGCATTACTGAGCGGTCACGCGATTATTTAGCATCAATTCGATCGACCGATCCACAGTATTGCGTTCGAGCCGCAAATTGCGCACCGAATTACTAAGCATTTTGGGGCTAAGGCGGCCTACGGCGTCACTAATCTACGGTATGCACGCGTTCCGAGTGACAACGGCAACTCCAGGAATGCCGAGAGTGCCGCTGGCTATTTCGAGTCCTTACACTCATTGCACGGTCGCCATCGTTTGCTATGCTTCGCGATTGAAAATTGAACGGCCGATGCCTTTCAATTTGCATTCAATCTATGACACTAATGGGCGCGCCGCATTGTCTGAGAGCAATCGTCGGCGTGCTTCCCGCGACGGGGAAATCGCATGGCTGGGGAAATCCTGCTCAATGTGCTGCGCGGCGGCTACGCGCAGTTCGATCGCATCGTCAAACTCGACACGCCGCTGGGTAACGACTGGCTCGTGCCACTTTACGTGAAAATCAACGCACGGCTCGGGCGCAATTTCGAGGTGACTGTCGACGCATCGTCGGTCGTCGGCGACAAAATCAAGCTCAATGCCTTGATGCTGCAGCCGGTCACACTCTGGATTCGCCAGACCGACGGCGCGTATCTGCCGATTCACGGCTACGTACAGCAGGTTCGCCGTTTGGGAAGCGACGGCGCGCTGTCATATTTTCAACTGCGTTTTGCGTCCTGGCTGAGTTTCCTCAAACTCAGCAGCGACCGCCGCGACTGGCAGGAAGCCGGCGGCTGGCAGATTCTCGCCGACGTGTTCGACAAGCATCCACAGTCCAACGGTCAATACAGATCCGAGCTGCGTGGAGCAATTCGCTCATATTCGCACCGCGTACAGTGGGAAACGGACTGGAACTTCGTGCACCGCAGCATGGAAGAAGTCGGGGTGTTTGCGCGCTTCGATTTCGCGAAGGACGGCAAGTCGCATCAGGTCGTGGTGATGGACGACCTCTATTTCGGGCCGTCGTTGCCGAAACCGGAAATGAAATTCAGTCGTGCCGGCGCGGACGAGGAATTCGATGGGTTGACGCAACTGAGCGAGCAACAGGACGTACAAAGTGCGACGCTCACGCTCGGCACGGCGGACTACAAGCGGCCGGACCTGGACAAGCGGGTCAGCATGCCGGCGGCCGAGCTCGAGGAATTGCCGGGCCACGGCGAGGAATATCTGTACACCGGTTCGCAAACATGGCCGTCAGCGGACGCCGGATACGAGCAGGCGCGCATTCGCACCGAGGAATGGGCGTCGCGCGCCAGACGCTATTTCGCCGTCGGGAGCCCGCGCTACGCGCTGCCCGG
Source organism: Burkholderia sp. BC1 (assembly GCF_052683555.1). Lineage (NCBI taxonomy): Bacteria > Pseudomonadati > Pseudomonadota > Betaproteobacteria > Burkholderiales > Burkholderiaceae > Burkholderia > Burkholderia sp. BC1. Next base: position 18,276 of record NZ_JBQYLP010000084.1, on the reverse strand, counting down.
CTATTGGTTCAAAGTGACCGGACACCCGATCCTGGATTCGCTGCCGGAGGAGGAGCGCGAACTATCGATTATCGCTAGTGACTGGCTGATCCAGAACAATCTGCCCGGCATCGAGGCGCTCACGCGCTTCCCTCGCAGCCTGCGCGGTGAAATCGAACTGGCGCGAGCTGCCGGCACCGGCGTCGCGACGGCTCATCGCGACGGCGGCGTCGGGTTTATCCAAGTCGAGATCGAAGCCCAGCGCCGCCGTACGCCGTTCCGCAGTCCGTTCGAGCATCGGAAGCCGGAGATGCACCTGCAGACCGCTATCGTCGTCACGGACAGCGACGAGGAAATTCACACCGACGACGGCAACCGTGTGCGCGTCAGGACAACGGATAGCCGGAAGGATCGCGACGCCGCGTCGACGCCGTGGATTCGCGCGGCGATGCCGGATGCGGGTGCAAAGCGCGGCGGCTACTTTCCGCTGCGCAAGGGCGATCAGGTGCTCCTGGGATTCGTGAACGGCGATTGCGACCGTCCCGTCGTCGTCTCTCGATTGCACGGCGGCGCGACGATGCCGGTGTGGCATACGCATGGCCTGCTATCGGGTTTGCGATCGCGCGAATATGGTGGCGACGGATTCAATCAGCTTGTAATGGACGACGCAACCGGTCAGAACCGCGTCCATCTCTATTCGTCGAGCTACAGCTCCCATCTGCATTTGGGTTACCTGATCGAGCAGAGCGACAACACGCGCGGCGCCTTTATCGGCAACGGTTTCGATCTGAAGTCGAACGCTTACGGCGCGGTGCGTGCCGAGCAGGGGCTGTATGTGTCGACACAGCCGGCCACGGCGCAGCCGCTGAACGTGACGGCCGCGACCGAACCGCTGGCCGGTGCGGAGGCGGTGTTCGAGACCGTGTCGAAGGCGAGTGAAACGAACCGTGCCGAAAGCCTGCAGGACGGGCAGACGGCGCTCAAGTCGTTCACCGATGCGACGCGGCACACCGTCGCCGGTTCGGCCAGCGGTGGCCGAACGGCCGGCGGCGGTACCGGCAATGCGAATGGATTTTCGAAACCGGTCATGCTGCTGTCGAGCCCGGAAGGCATCGCCGCGTCGACGCAGCAGTCCGTACATGTCACGGCGAACCGGCATGCGAACGTCGTGGCCGGTCAGAACGTCAACCTCGCCGCGGGCAAGTCGCTGCTGGCGAGCGTGCTCGACAGGATCAGCCTGTTCGCGCAAAACCTGGGGATCAAGATTTTCGCAGCCAAGGGGCCGGTCGACATTCAGGCGCAGAGCGGGCCTGCTTCGCTGGTGGGTTTGCAGGACGTGAAGATCGAAAGCGCGGACGGGCGGCTGATTCTGACGGCCGCGAAGGAGGTGTGGATCGGTGCGGGCGGCTCGTACATCCGCATCAAGAGCGGCCTGATCGAGAACGCGACGACCGGCCAGATTCTGGAAAAATGCGCGTCCTGGGACAAGCCGGGCGGCGCAAGCGGGACGATTCGCGATCCGTTGCAGGCCGCACCGGTGTCGACGGACGGCGGGCGCGGTGCGCTGTTCTCCGGTTGACGTACAGCCAACGGGACTCTGCGCAGTCAAAACAACGAGAAACGACAAATTCCGAGAAACATGAGCACGACGCACCCGACACCGAAGCCGGCCGGTCCAGCCAAGTCGGCGCCGGCGCCAAGCGCCCCTGCCGCACAGCCTTACACGCCGTTGAACTGGGCGTTCCCGTTCACGCCAACGGACACGGCGGATGCGGCCGACCCGATGACGTACATGAAGGCGCTCGCAGCTGCGGAGGACGGGTTCTATCCGCTCGGCGCGAACGGGATGTGGCACGGCGGCATCCATTTCGACCAGAACACGAGCGCTCGACTGAAGCAGGGCGACGGTATCCGCGCGATCGCCGACGGCGAAGTGGTTGCTTACCGGCTCGACAGCAGGTACCCGGAGCAGGAGTACCAAGACGGGCGCCACGCGCTGTATTCGACCGGCTTCGTGCTGATCCGCCATCGGTTGCAGTTGCCGCCGGCCCCGCCGCCGCCGAAGTCAGATTCGGCCAAGGCGGGCGATGCACAGCCGGCGACGTCGTCGGCGGCGGCAACACCGTCATCCACGTCGACTGCGGCGAACACGGCCGCGAGTAAGCCGGCACCGGACGAAACGCTGACGTTCTTTAGTCTGTACATGCATTTGATGGACTGGAACAGCTATCGGTCGGCCAGGGAAGAACAGGCCAAGGCCGGTCAGACCGAGCCCGCAAAGCTGAACCTTCAACCCATGCGTTACTGGGAGGGCGACCGATACTACCGGGTCGGTGACAAGGCGAACGACAAACAGGAAGTTCCGCTGCCGAAGGTGCCGGTGCCGTCGTTGCGCGACGCCATCAGTCGCGACGTGCTCGGAGAATTTATCGAGAGCGGCTTCAAAGCGCCGCCCGAAGACGAAGCCCCCAAAGAAGCGCCGCCGCTTCCGCCCCCCGTTACGGGTATTCGCATCCGCGATTTGCCGAACGGCAAGATTATCGGCGTCTTGCCGAAGGGTGCGGAACTGATCGTCTCGGATACGGACGAGCAGGCAAAGGCAAAGCCCGGGTGGGCGAAAATCAAGACGATCAAGTCCGGCACGCCCGTCAGCGCGGTCGTCAACCAACCGGTGTCGCCGCATGCGCCGTACGGGTACGTGTACGTGAACGAACTGGACCCGATCGTGGAGCCCAAACCGCTCGATACGGTCGTCGTGCTGAAACAGCCGTATGCGGTGAAGGCCGGTGACGTGATCGGCTATCTCGGCCACTATCTGCGTTATCCGGACGCAAAGCTGCTGCCAGCGAAGCCGACTCGCCCGCTGCTGCACCTCGAGGTATTCGCTGGTCCCGAACTCGAAGCGTTCATCAAGAAGAGTCGGGACCGAGCGAAGCAGTTGCCGGCATCCAAAGCCTTTCTGGAAATCTCGCCGGGTGCGCGGCTGGTGAGCGATTTGCCTGAGCCGGACCAAAAACTGCAGCCCGGCACCAAGCTGGTGCCCGTCGCAGCGGACGCGAAAGGCAAATGGGTCAAGGTACAACCGAAAACGGCCGCCCCGGTACATGGCAACCGCCATGCGAAGCCGGTTTTCAGTGACGCCGGCACACCGTTATGGGTCGATGCGAGCCTTGCCAATACGACGACCAATGCAATTGTGGCCGGTTGGAAGGATTTCCCGCTGAACATCTCGAACGCGAAAGGGCCGGGCGCGGATTTCCGCGACGCGTTGCGCATCGCCGATCTGGACAAGAACAGTGCAAAGGACGACAAGGGGCGGCACTGGTATTACGTGACGATCGGCACCAAGGATGGCGGCACACGTGAAGGCTGGGTGTGCGAGCAGGAGCATCCGCTCGTGCGCACGTGTGGACCGTGGGACTGGCCGGGCTTCGAACTCGTCGACAACAGCAGCATCAAGCCGCTCGATATGCTGAAGCGCTACATTTACGTGGCCGAGCAGTTCCTGGTCGACGAAGACAAAACCGAGTTCGAGACCAGTGCGGCGACCGTCAACGGCAGCGCACTGATCACGAAGCTGGAGAAGGCGATCGACGTCAACCATGACGGAAAGGTCACTGCGCAGGAACTCAAGCATGCCCAGGAAATCCGCTGGACGGCGGAAGCGCTGTCTCATATCGTCGTGCGCTGCGAGAGCGAGTGGGGCGGTGGTCTTGGCAAGTGGGAAGCGTTGTCGCCGCTGATGAAGAAGCTGCTGTGGCTGTGGAAGGCCGAGATCGAGCGGATCGGGAAATTGCAGTGGTGGGAGCAGGTGGTCGGCGTTGAAGGGTTTCCGAAGGAGCCTAATCCGTGGCACTTTCATCCGATCGGAATTGTTGGGAATTTCATCGCGAAAGCTACCACTGGCGAAAATAACTTCACCGAAGAAGACGCTAAGGAAGCACTGAAATATATTTTCGAAAAATATGGGCGCACCATTGCCGAAACGGTGGAGCGCATGTACCGGACTGAGACACGACATTTTCAATCAACTCAATATCGTCGATGCGGAACCGGCGGCATGGAAGTGCATGGGCCAGCGCCGTATTACGGCTGGACTCCGGATTTTTACAGCGAGCCGCCGATTGGAACGTGGGCAGCATTTGAAGGGGCCGGACTTAGTGGAGTGGGCGGAAACGCGCAAGTTACCGATCGAAAAAAAGTGTTCGTCGTGGTTTCGTCGGTGCGGGTAGGTATGGAGTTTAAGGCAAAGTACATAGTGCGCTACAATGGGAACTACGCGAGGTGGTTTTCAACCGATACCAATGCGCAAGCGATTTATAGAAAAACCCTTGAATCGATAACGCCTAAAATCGTAAATTCATTTAAGTGATTAAATATGAGATTTGTCGAAAAAATTTCATTATTCATGTTCTGTTTGATGGTGGCATGGAGCGCATGCGCCTCATCGGGGGCTTGTAAGAGTGAATTAAGAGAATTGGTTGTTCCATCACTCCGGGATGTTGCAATGAATAAGAAAGACATCCAAACTGAGATTGAGGATGAGTCTAATGGTATATATAGCGTCAGGCTGTACGTCGCTGCGGATAGCCCCGACAATCTTGATAAGCAAGTATCGATCGGGTGGGTAAATTTGGATACAAATTCGATGAAGGTACTGGATGTGACGCGTGACCCAGATCATCCGGACGAATTAAAGGTGGACGAAGAAAAATACCGAAAATTCGTCTCCGATTGCATTCGTGCATCATCGAAAACGGTGTCTATGTGCGATGATCTTAACAATCGCACCTCGGAGACCGCCGTTCGCATACTGCACTCAGAAAGCAAGGTGACGGTAATCGGGAGCGGGCGACTTCAGTTTTATTCTGCCCCTGACTTATCGTGCAAAATTCCTGGTGTTTTTATTTTGCCGGGCGAATCTGTAGTAGCAGAAAAAAGCGATCGTGGATTTACATTCGTGGCTTACCGGTCGGCAAAAAAAGATGACCCCGTTCTAGGTTGGGTAAGAAGTGATCGCCTGAAGCACAACGGCGTAGGAGCCACGCCACGGCAGCCAGCCAATAGCGAGCAGACTAAATGATGAATCTAATCCGCATCGGCGACGACACCGACCACGGCGGCAAGGTGGAAACGGGCTCCACGACCATGCGTTTCGATGGTCGCTATGTTGCTCGCAAGGGCGATCGCGTTTCTTGCCCGCAGCATCCCGACGTATCACCGAACCTCATTGAAGAGGGCGACTCATCGATAACGGACAACGGCATTCCGATCGCGCGCCACGGCCATCGAGCCACATGCGGCTGTCATCTGATTTCGAGTCTGGTCTAATCCGCTTACGGCGTTGCGCCGCGTGCAGTTCAGTCGAAGCACCGAGAAGCGCGTCCGTCAGATCGAGCAACTCGATTCGTCCCGCGCCGGGAGGGCTGATGTAGGTCGCTTCTCATGAGTCAACGACCAAAATTGAATGGGGCTACCGGCTGCGGTAACCCACCGAAGCGCCAAGGAAGGACATCGTCAGCGATATGGACCGATGTGGATTTGGATAAGAACCACCCACAGACGCCGGAAATAGAAAAGGACTTACACGCCGAAACGATGTAAGTCCTTGAATTCTTTGGTAGGCCGTGCAGGATTCGAACCTGCGACCAACGGATTAAAAGTCCGCTGCTCTACCAACTGAGCTAACGACCCAAAGAGCAAAAGATTATAGCGACGGATTGTGGGTTCGTCAACAACCCGCCGCGATAATTATTTGATCGACTCGAGCTTGCCCTGCGCCGTCTGCGCCGCGTTCGATCCCGCGTACTGCGACACGACCTGCTCGAACGTTTTCTTCGCGGCCGCCTTCTGGCCTTGCTCGAGCTGGTTCGTGCCGATCGCCACGAGGGCGTCGGCGGCGCGCGGGTGCTGCGGGTACTTGCTCACGATCGCTTGCCACGTCGCCGTCGAACCGCGGTAGTCGCGCAGCGCGTATTGCGCATTGCCGAGCCAGTATTGCGCGGTCGGCTGGTATGGGCTCTGCGGATACTTCGCGATGAAGCTGCGGAACGACGCCGCAGCCGCCTTGAAGTTGCCGTTGCGGAACTGCTGCTGCGCCGCGTTGAGCGCATCCGTTTCACCCGGCTGCACGGTGCCTTCCACGCCGTCGATCGTCTTCTGCTGCGGCTCGAACTTCTTGAGACGCGTGTCGAGATCTTCGTAGTACTCCTTCTGCTGCCGCTCGAGCGTCGTCAGCCGGTTCGTCAGATCCTCGTTCTCGCCGCGCAGCGTCGCGACCTGCTGGTTCAGCTGGTCGAGGCGGGCGGATTGATCGAGGATCGTACGCTGGGCGGCCGACAACTGGTTCGCCAGGTTGTCGCTCTTGCTGCGCAGATCGAGCACGGCGCGGCGTGCTTCGTTGTCGTCGAACATGCCGGCGTGCGCCGGCGCGGCCGACCACGCCGCGCCGACGACGCAGAACGCTGCGACCGCGCGCAGCCAGGTTACACGGTGCGTCATACAGCGATTCTTCCGTTACTTACTGTTGGTAGACGAGATCGGCGCGGCGGTTCTGCGCCCACGACGCTTCGTCGTGACCCGTTGCTTGCGGCTTTTCCTTGCCGAGGCTCACGGCTTCCATCTGCGAATCGGCAACGCCGAGCAGCGCGAGCGCGCGGCGCACGGCTTCCGCACGCTTCTGGCCCAGCGCGAGGTTGTACTCGCTCGTGCCGCGTTCGTCGGTATTACCCTGGATCAGCACGTGGCGCTGCGGGTGGCTCTTCAGATACTGAGCGTGCTGTTGCAGCAGCGGCTGATACTCGTCCTTCACCGAATAGCTGTCGAAGTCGAAGTAGATGCTGCGCTTCGCGAGCGGGCTGTTCGGATCGTTCAGCGGATCGACGTTCACTTGCGCGACGTTGTCGGCGCTCGGTTGCGTGCTCATCGCACCGGCGTTTGCCTTGTCGTCGAGCTTCACACCCGACTTACACGCTGCGAGCGCGCCGATCATCATCACGGCCAGGGCCAGACGAACTTTTTTCGACATCATGGTTACTCTCCTTGTGGTCATTGCATGAAGGGCCCCCACGACGGCTCACGAACCGAGCCGCCCTGGACGGACAGAATCTGCGGCGGCGCACTGCCGTCGGAAGGCACCGCAGCGAGCACGTTGCGACCGCCCGACTGCGTGGCGTACAAAATGTACTGGCCGTTTGCCGCGAAGCTCGGCGACTCGTCGCGATTCGTGTTGGTGATAGCGTTCGCCGCGCCGGTTTGCAGATCCTGAACGTACAGCTTGAAGCCCCCGCCCGTACGGGAGATGTAAGCGAGCAGCTTGCCGTCCGGGCTCACGCGCGGACTCGTGTTGTAGCTGCCGGTGAAGGTCACGCGCTGCGCCGCGCCGGCGCTTTCGCCTTGCGCGGGCATCCGATAGATTTGCGGCGCACCGCCGCGATCGCTCGTGAAGTAGATCCAGTGGCCGTCCGGCGAGTAGAACGGCTCGGTGTCGATCGAGCTGCTCTGCGTGAGACGGCGCAGGCCGCCGCCGTTCGAATTGACCGAGTAGATCTGCGTGTTGCCCGTCAGCGACAATGCGACCGCGAGCGTATTGCCGTCCGGCGACCACGCCGGCGCGCTGTTGTTGCCCTTCTGGTCGGAGACCATGTAGCGGCGGCCGGTCGGCAGATCGTGGATGTAGACGATCGGCTTCTTGCGCTCGAACGACACGTAAGCGACCTTCGTGCCGCTCGGCGACCACGCCGGCGAGATGATCGGCTCGGTGCTCGACAGCGCAATGCGCGCGTTCTGGCCGTCCGAGTCCGAAATCTGCAGCTGGTAGCGGTTGCCCGTCTTGATCACGTACGACAGACGCGTCGCGAACACGCCGCGCACGCCGAGCAGCTTCTGGTAGATGTAGTCGGCGATCTTGTGCCCGGCCGTGCGCAGCGTCGTGTCGTTGGCGCTGAGCGACAGGCCGCCGAGGCTTTGCTGCTTCACGGTGTCGTACAGGATGAAGTTGATCTTGTACTGACCGTTGCCCTCGCGGTTCACGCTGCCCGCGACGAACGCGTTCGCACCCTTGGCCTTCCACGCGCCGAGATCGACCGAGGCCGTCTCGGGCACGGGCGTGCTGCCGGCGTCGATGTTGGTGAATTTGCCGCTGCGGGCAAGATCGGCACGGACGATCGACGTGACCTGCTGCGGCAGGCCTGCCTCATTCGCGAAGTTCGCGGTGGCGATGGGGAACTGGGTCGAACCGACGCCGGTGATCAGCACGTTGACCTGCGCGTTAGCGGCACTGCCGGCCGCAATCAGGCACGAGGCCACGAGTGCCCTGAAACCTAGCTTCGTCATCAAACTCATGCTTCTTGCTTCCCGTATGACATGGATCGCTGCGCAACCGCAGAGACTGTAAAAATACCCGATTCGTTCCCGTCGGACAGCGACGGCCGGAGTGTAAGCGCATTTCCCGTCACTCCGCCGCCTTGAAGGTAATCGTAATGTCCGCCGGGGTACGACCGTTAGAATCGGGCGGCAACGGGACCGACGCCTGGATCGCATTGACCACGGCTTGATCCCACCCCGAATTTCCGCTCGAACGGCGGATCGATACGCTCAACACGTTGCCCGACGGCGTGCAGCGGATCGCGACGACCGTCGTCAGGCCGGCACGCTCCCCGCCCCAGACGATATTCGGCTTCACGCGGCGACGCACCTTGTCCGGATAGCCGGGCGATGCCGCGTTGCCGCCGGCGCCCGAGCCGGTGCCGCTCTTCGCGAGCCCTTCGCCGCCGCCTTCGCCTGCACCGGCCAGGCCCTGCATCTGCGCGAGACGCGCGCGCCGTTCCTGGTCGAGCTTCGCCTTCGCGGCCGAATCGGCCTTCGCGCGCGCCGCTGCTTCGGCCTTCGCCTTTGCCGCGGCCTCCGCCTTGGCCTTCGCGGCCGCTTCGGCTTTCGCCTTGGCTGCCTGCTGCGCCTCGAGCTGCTGCTGTTTCTGCTGCTGGAGTTTCTGCTGTTCGAGCTTCTGCTGCTCGGCGAGCTGTTGTTGCTTGAGCTTCTCGGCCTGCTTCTGCTTTTCGCGTTCGGCTGCCTTCTGTGCGGCGAGCGCGGCTGCCTGCTGGGCCGCGAGCTGCTGGCGCCGCGCTTCCTCTTCCTCGCGTGCCTTTTGCTGCTGCGCGCGGCGCTGCTGCTCGAGCAGCGCCTCGCGTGCGGCCGCTTCCTGCTGCCGCTTCTTTTGCTGAAGCGCAATGTCGGCCTGCTCGTCGCGAACCGGGGCAGGGGGCGGCGCGACCTTCGCGGGCGCCGGCGGCGTCACGACCGGGCGCGGCGCCGCGACGTCGGGCACCTCCGTCCACAGCTCGGCTTCGGCGCCGGCCGGCGTGCTGTTTTGCCACTGCACGCCATGATAGAGAAACAGCGCGAGCAGCACATGCATCAGCGCGGCGAGCGCGAACGCGCGCCACGTGCCGCGCTCGCGCGGCGGCTGAGGCGGATAGGCGGTGCTGCGCGGGGATAACCGGTTCATTGCGATTTGACGAGGAGGCCGACGCGCTTGACGCCGCGCGCCTTCAGATCCGACATCACGGTCATGACTGCATCGTACTGCACGGTCTTGTCGGCTGCGATCACGACCGGCTGATCCGGGTGATCGGCCTGTCGGGCCGAAATGAAGCTGTCGAGCTCGGCCTTCGTCATCGTGTCTTCCTGCGTCGCGCCGGAGTCGCCCTTGTACTTGACGCTCATCGTGCGGTCGGCCTTGATGTTGACGACGACCGGCGGCGTCTGCTCCTGCGGCGCCGCGTTGCCGACGGTCGGCAGATTGATGATCGACGGGGCGACGAGCGGCGCCGTGACCATGAAGATCACGAGCAGCACGAGCATCACGTCGATGTACGGGACGACGTTGATGTCGGCCATCGCGCGGCGCGAGCGGCCGCCGCGCATGCTCGATCGAATGGGGGTGCCTGCCATCGCGCGCTCCTTATTGGGCCTGACGCTGGAGGATGTTCGAGAACTCTTCGATGAAGGTCTCGAAGCGGATCGCGAGGCGGTCGATGTCGTGCGCGTAGCGGTTGTACGCGACGACCGCCGGAATCGCGGCGAACAGGCCGATCGCGGTCGCGACGAGCGCCTCGGCGATGCCCGGCGCGACGTTCGCGAGCGTCGCCTGCTGCACGTTCGCGAGCCCGCGGAACGAGTTCATGATCCCCCAGACGGTGCCGAACAGACCGATATACGGGCTCACCGAGCCGACCGACGCGAGAAACGCGAGGTTCGATTCGAGCACGTCCATCTCGCGCTGGAACGATGCGCGCATTGCGCGGCGAGCGCCGTCGAGCACGAGCCCCGGATCGCTAAGACGCTTTTCCTTCGCCTTCAGGAACTCACGCATCCCCGACTCGAAGATCCGCTCGAGCGCGCCGATCGTGTGGCGGTTGTTCGCGGCGCTCTGATAGAGCGCCTGCAGATCGCCGCCCGACCAGAAGTCCCGTTCGAAGCGCTCGGTCTGCGCGCGCGCACGGCGGATCGCGAACCACTTGCGGAAGATGAAGGTCCACGACATCAGCGACAGCAGCAGCAGCAGCCCCATCACGGCCTGGGCCAGCACGCTCGCGTTGAGAACGAGGGAAATGATCGACAGGTCTTGAGAAGTGTTCATAGAGGTTTGAAGTAACGTCCCTTCGGGGTGCCCGGGGCGCCCGGTGTGCGTGCAGTGCGACGCGCCGGCGGGCAGGGCCGGAATGCGCCTGCCGCGCCTGAGGTCGAACCTTGCTTAGTATCGATTCAGAAAGGCGAGTTCATAGGCTTTGTCTAAACGGCGCTCATGCGAGCTTCGTTGACAGTTCGCCGGGCCCGGCATTCGCGACGGGCCCGCGTTGCAGCGCATCCAGCGCGGCCGGCGGGATCGCCGCGGGCCGGATGCCGGTGCGGTCGACGCAGCCGATGCGGATTTGCCCGGCCACGAGCAGCGTGTCGCCACGCCACGCTTCCTGTACGAATTCCACCGATGCGCGACCGATGCGTGCGGGACGGCTCGTGATCGTCAGCATGTCGTCGAGTCGCGCCGGCGCGCGGTAGTCGAGCGACGTGCTGCGGACGATGAAGAGCGCGCCCGTCTCGTCGGCGAGCCGACGCTGGTCGATACCGCACGCGCGCAGCCACTCGGTGCGGGCGCGCTCGAAGAATTTCAGGTAGTTGGCGTAGAAAACGATGCCGCCGGCATCGGTGTCCTCGTAGTACACGCGCACCGGCCAGGTAAAGCCGGAAGGCACGTCCGACGAGCGGGTAGGCTGAGTCATGGCGCGCATTCTACCGGAAGGGAAGGGTCCGATTCGCAACCGATTCGTAACGGAATGTAGTAGTCGCAGTACACCGCGGGCCGGCCGTCGGCCGGGCCCGCGCGGCGATTCAGCCGCGATGCACGGTCGGGCCGCCCGGCGCCTGCGCGATCGGCATCAACTCGATCGCGTTGACGTTCACATGGGCGGGACGCGTCGCGATCCAGTACACGGTGTCGGCGATGTCCTCGGGCATCAGCGGCTGCACGTTCGCATACACGTTGGCGGCCTTTTCGTTGTCGCCGCGATAGCGGACGTTCGAGAACTCGGTGCCGCCGCATAGACCCGGCTCGATGTCGGTCACGCGCAGCGGCGTGCCCAGCAAATCGGCACGCAGGTTCAGGCTGAATTGTCTGACAAAAGCCTTGGTCGCGCCGTACACGTTACCGCCGGCGTACGGGTAGGAGCCGGCGACGGAGCCGATGTTGAAGATGTGGCCGCGGCCGCGTTCGATCATGCCGGGCAGCAGCGCGTGCGTGACGGTGACGAGGCCCGTGCAGTTCGTGTCGATCATCGTGTGCCATTCGTCGAGGCTCGCCTTGTGAGCCGGTTCGACGCCGAGCGCGAGGCCCGCATTGTTGACGAGCACGTCGAGCGCCGCGAACTCGGCGGGCAGGGCGGCCGGCACGGCTTCCACGGCCGCGCGGTCGCGCACGTCGAGTTCGAGCGGCAGCAGCGCGTCGCCGAGCTCCGCGGCGAGCGCGTCGAGCCGCTCCTTGCGGCGCGCCGTGGCGACCACGCGGTGGCCGCCCTTGACGAAGGCACGGGCGATGGCGGCGCCGAAGCCGGCGGACGCGCCTGTGACGAACACGATCATTGCTGCTCCTGGTCGGTAAAAAAGTAGCGCGTAGTATCGCGCAAACGCGCCGGGAATGCCGCACCGCGACAACGGCGTCGCGCGCGCCGGACAAGGCGATTCGGTTCCGGCCCCGATTCTTCCTGCGGCCGGGGGCGCGGTTGCCTATTCATGGCGCATCCAATACACTAACGCGCTCATCACCCCTGCGTGACTGGCGATAGAACCCTCGGGTTCAAGGTGGAGCATCCCACCGTGAAGCGCAGGGCGCCGTTTTTGCCGTTCGCCTGGGCAGCCGTTGTGCGCCGTCGCGTGCATCGCCGGTGGCTGTCCTGCCTCGCGTCACTCGGATTCTTCCGCCACGTCGAGCTGGTCCTGCCAGCAGCGCAGTGTACTCGGCCACCCGGTCAACCTGTACACACTTAACGGAAACCGTATGTTTGACAGAGCCCAAAGCACCATCGCGAACGTCGATCCCGAAGTCTTTGCAGCGATCGAGCAGGAAAACCGTCGCCAGGAAGAGCACATCGAGCTGATCGCGTCGGAAAACTACACGAGCCCGGCCGTGATGGCCGCGCAGGGCTCGCAGCTCACGAACAAGTACGCGGAAGGCTATCCGGGCAAGCGCTACTACGGCGGGTGCGAGTACGTCGACGTCGTCGAGCAGCTCGCGATCGACCGCGTCAAGCAACTGTTCGGCGCCGAAGCGGCCAACGTGCAGCCGAACTCCGGCTCGCAGGCGAACCAGGGCGTGTTCTTCGCGATGCTCAAGCCGGGCGACACGATCATGGGCATGAGCCTCGCGCACGGCGGCCACCTCACGCACGGCTCGCCGGTCAACATGTCGGGCAAGTGGTTCAACGTGGTGAGCTACGGGCTGAACGAGAACGAAGACATCGACTACGAAGCGGCCGAGAAGCTCGCGCAGGAGCACAAGCCGAAGCTGATCGTCGCGGGCGCGTCGGCGTTCGCGCTGAAGATCGACTTCGAGCGTCTGGCGAAGATCGCGAAGTCGGTCGGCGCATACCTGATGGTCGACATGGCGCACTACGCGGGGCTGATCGCTGCCGGCGTGTATCCGAACCCGGTGCCGCACGCCGACTTCGTCACGACGACCACGCACAAGAGCCTGCGCGGCCCGCGCGGCGGCGTGATCCTGATGAAGGCCGAGTACGAGAAGCAGATCAACTCGGCGATCTTCCCGGGCATCCAGGGCGGTCCGCTGATGCACGTGATCGCGGCGAAGGCCGTAGCGTTCAAGGAAGCGCTGTCGCCGGAGTTCAAGGCCTATCAGCAGAAGGTGGTCGAGAACGCCCGTGTGCTGGCCGAGACGCTCGTCAAGCGCGGCCTGCGGATCGTGTCGGGCCGCACCGAAAGCCACGTGATGCTGGTCGACCTGCGTGCGAAGAACATCACCGGCAAGGCGGCGGAAGCCGCGCTGGGCGCCGCGCACATCACCGTGAACAAGAACGCGATTCCGAACGATCCGGAAAAGCCGTTCGTGACGAGCGGCATTCGTCTGGGCTCGCCGGCGATGACCACGCGCGGCTTCGGCCCGGCCGAAGCGGAGCAGGTCGGCAACCTGATCGCCGACGTGCTCGAGAACCCGGAAGACGCAGCGACGATCGAGCGCGTGCGCGCACAGGTCGCCGAGCTGACCAAGCGCTTCCCGGTCTACCGCTGATCGACGATGCGCTGCCCGTTCTGCCGGCACGACGACACGCAGGTGGTCGACTCGCGTGTGTCCGAAGATGGCGCCGCGATTCGCCGGCGCCGTCGCTGCTCGGCTTGCGACAAGCGTTTCACGACGTACGAACGGGTCGAGCTGGCCCTGCCGTCCGTCGTGAAAAAGGACGGCAGCCGCACCGAATTCGACCGTCGCAAGATCGTCGCCAGCATGCAACTCGCGCTGCGCAAGCGGCCCGTTGCTGCGGATGCGATCGACGCGGCGGTCGCTCGCATCGAATATCAACTGCTCGCAACCGGCGAGCGTGAAGTGCGTAGCGAGAAGCTCGGCGAGCTCGTGATGAACGAGTTGCGCGGGCTCGATACGATTGCCTATGTCCGTTTCGCATCGGTGTATCGCCGGTTCGAGGACGTGTCCGAATTTGCCGACGTGATCGAAGAGTTCCGTCGCGCCTCTCCCGCCAAGCCTCCGCGTAAGCGCTGACGCGCTGCGTCCGTTCATCGCCTGCTCCTGTCGTTCAGTTCGCGCCGATTGTGTCGGTTGCACGCGCTCGCCGTCAGTCGGCCGTTCGGCATATGGTGCGCGTCGCCGCACGTCGCTAGAGTCGTTGCATCACGTTGGCGGAGCGCGGCGATGGAACGGTGCGGGCAGGCAGGATTGAAGGACGGGCGACACGTCGGCGGCTTCACGCTCGTCGAACTGATGGTCGCGATAGCGATTGCGGCCGGTCTCGGTCTTTACGCCGTGCCCGTCTTCGATCAGTGGCGGATGCGCGAGCGTGTCGATGCACGTGCTCGCACCTTGCTCGGTGCGCTGTCGTTCGCACGCGCCGAGGCAACGCGTCTCGGCGTACGCGTCACGCTCTGCCGTGCCGACCGCAACGGCGCTTGTCTGCGCGCCGCGCAGCGCTGCGGGCCGGCCGAGTGGTCATGCGACTGGCTCGTCGCGGGCGAGTTCGAAGGCGCTTTGCGCGTGTTGCGCCGCTATCCGCCCGATCGGGAAATTGCCGTTGCGGGCGCCCCGCAGGAACTGGCTTTCGTGCCGCCCGCGGGGCAGGTGATCGGCGGAATCCGGCGCTTCGAATTGCGTCCGCGGCGCGATGTGCCGGCGCTCGATGGCGCGCGCCTGTCCCGCTGCGTGCGACTTGCGGCGGGCGGCCGTGCGCGCCTGTCGACCGGCCGGTGCGACGCGGCATGATCGCGGCGCGCAACCGGTCGCGCGGCACGTCGCTGCTCGAAGCGATGCTCGCGATCGCGCTGCTCGCGATCGTGATGCTGGCGGTGGCGGGCAGCCAGCTTGCGATGGCGCGTGCGCAGCGGGCGACGGTATGGCGCGCGCGCGCGCTGTGGCTTGCCGACGCGCGCCTCGAATACCGGCGTGCCGCTCGCGGCGCGGACGGTGGCGTCGCGACGTTGGCGGCTGCGTCGTTGCCCGGCGGTTCGACTGCGATCGACAGCGGGCCCGGCGGCGTGCAATTCGCGATCGTGGCCTGGCGTGGCGAGCATCCCGTAGCGCCTTCGCAGGCGCAGTGCGGGAACGCGGTTCCATCGGCGCAGCCGCCATCATGCGTGCGCATTCCGTTTCGGGAGGCCGATGTGGATGAACGCTGAACGCCGGATGCGTGCGCATACGCTGCTCGAAGTGCTGATTGCGATGCTCGTCGGACTGCTCGTGCTGGCCGCAGCCGGTGCGCTGTACCACGCTCAGCGCATCGCGCAGCGGCGCGCAGACGATGCATTCGCGTTGCGCGATGCGGCGGGAACCGCGCTGATGCTGATCGGCCAGCAAGTCCAGATGGCGGGGTTTCGTCCGCTGGATGTCGGTGCATCGTCGTCTTCGTCGTCGTGGTCGCCGGTGTTCGGCTGTGCGTCCGCGCGCATGCGAGGCGACGCTGCGCAACTGCAGTGCGATTCCGTCCGGCAATCGTCCGACGCGCTGCTCGTGCGCTATATCGGCGATGCCATATCGACATGGCCGACTGCGAGCGGGCAGGTGTCCGATTGTCTGGGGCAGGGCGTGGGGATGCCGGGCGAACGGCCGCTCGTCGCCAACCGTTTCGACGCGCACGTCAGCCCTTCGACCGGCGAACCGGAACTGTACTGCGAGGGCAGCGGCCGGCCCGGCGTCCCTCAACCGGTGGTGTCCGGTATCGAGCAGTTGCGCGTGCGTTATCTGCGGCGCGGCGATACGCAGTTCGTCCGTGCGGATGTCATGCGGGCGGACGATTGGCGCAACGTCGTCGCCGTGCGTTTGTGCGTGCAGGCGCGCGGCGAAGCGATGCATGCGCGCGTTCGGTACACCGATTGTGACGAACGCATGTCCGTGGCGCGCGACGGGCGCGTGCGTGTCGCGTTGCATCGCATCGTCGCGCTGCGCAATGCGTCCGTGCGGTCCGACGATAGAGCGTCGTCCGCGCGACCTGCACGCGAGGTATCGCAATGACGCTCGGCCCGACGAGTACGCGATCCTGTGCGGGGCGCGGTCGCGGTTCCCGGCACCGCGACGCAGGGCTCGCGCTGCCTGCCGTGATCGCAGTGAGTGCAGCGGTCGCAGCGTCGACGGCCATCTGGTTCGAATCCGCGTTGACGGAATCGCGTCGCACGCGCGCGCTGTCCGACCGCTTGATCGCGTTCCATGCGGCCGATGCTGCGCTCGGCGCGTGCACCGCCGCGTTGTTGCGCGGTACTGCGCGCGACTCGAGCGCACGCGAGCCGCAGAGTGAGCTGAAGGGTGAGCTGCCGGGCCAGCCGCAACGCGAGCCGACCATGTGGCAACGCATGCCGGCGCTCGCGCATCCCGACGCGTTCCAGCCATTTGCCGATTGGCCGATGGCCGCGCAGCCGCCGCGTTGCCTGATCGAGGCGTGGCCCAATGCCGATCCGCCGGACGGTCGCGCTTATCTGATCACCGCACGCGGCGTCGGCGCGCAGGTGTCGAGCGCGGTCTGGCTGCAAACGCAGATCGCCGTGCGCGGAGGCCGTGTCGTCGCGCAACGCTGGCGTCGCGTTGCGGCGCTGCATCGATGAGCGAGGACGTGTATGGCACGACGAACGGGATTTACGTTGCTGGAACTGATGATCGTGCTCGCGATCGTCGGCTTGCTTGCCGGATGGGGCATTCCGTCTTATCGCGAACATATGGCGCGCATTCACCGCGCGTCCGCGGTATCGGCGCTATATCGGGCGGCGCAATATCTGGAGACGCTAGACGTCGGGTTGCCGCGTGCGGTGCCGGAAGCACTCACGCACGCTCCTCCGGACGGCCGTCCCGTCTATCGGATCGCGTTACGCCCGCCACGACAGGGCGACGCTGCTTCGGCAGGCGACGAACTGAACGCAACCCCGCTCGACACAGGGCCGATGCGCGACGACGCGTGCGGCACATTCATCTTGCGTTCGGACGGGACGAAGGGAAACCGGAAGCGCGACGGCACCGAGGAATGGGAACCCGCCTGCTGGGGCGTACGTTGAACGCGGTCGACATGCGCAGCGCGACGAATGCATCCGACGCGCATACCCGATCGCCGCGCCGGGCTCAGTCGCGCAACGTATCGACCTGGCGTTCGCCGCGCGATTGCTTCCAGATCCGATACGCTTCCCACGCGGCGAAGCCGAGCGTGCCCCACTTCAACGCCGGGCCGGCGCTTGCACGCAAGAGCGAGCGCATCGGTTTCGCGAGCACGAGCGATGCGACCGAGCTCAGCATCGGATACTGGTTCAGGAGATTGCCGAGGCTCGCGTTCAGCGTTTTCGCGGAATGGCTGAACTTGCCGCTCGACAGGCCGGGGATGAATACCTTGAGCCAGCTGAAGCGCGTGACCGCGTGTCGCATTTCGGACGCGGCCTGCGCGAGCTCGAGCCGTTCGACTTCGGATTGCAGGATCAGCAGCTCCTTGCGGAGCGCGCGACGTTGCGCGGCGTTCCATTTCGACCGCGACGAAGGAGGGCGGCGTGTGCCCGTGTCATTCTGGTTCATGGCGCGTCGGCGAAGTGGGTGACGAGGATGAACGCGCGAGCGTTCACGACTTGCCGCGGAACAGCTCGCGGTCTTTCTCGAGTTCGGCCAGCGTCGCGTCGAACACGGTCGGCGCATCGCGCAGGCCCGAGCGCGCCTTCAGCGCACATACGATGCCGCCGATCGCGTACAGCGCCGTGATTCCGGCGAGCGATTGCCAGCGGTACGTGTGCCAGAACGCGATCGCGATCAGCACGGTCAGGCTGATGAGCGCCATCGTCGCGAGCATCATCGCGGCGAGCCCGAGGAACAGCACGCCCATCAGGCGTTCCTTCTCCTCGGCCAGTTCGATGCCGACGAGCTCGAGACGCGTTTGCAGGAGGGCGATCGCCGAGCCGACGAGGCGGCGCAGCGGTCCGTGGCCGGACGCCTGCGAGGTGGTGTCTGTCGTCATGGATGATTGGCTTGCGCGTGCAATAGGCGGCTAGGACCAATACTGTTCAGATAGTATTTTTAAAGCCATAATCCTCATCCATCGAAGC
>NZ_JBQYLP010000083.1:0-20387 GCF_052683555.1 Burkholderia sp. BC1 | reverse complement strand
AGACTGATCACGTTCGCCGAAACGATTGATCACCATCGCCGAAATCCGCACTTGCAGCCGCACCGCATGATCCATCTGCCGCCAGTCGGTCGCGATCATGTTGGTCGCGGTCGGAATGCCGGTCGCGCGGCGGAATTCGGCCATCACCTCGCGCCCCGAATAGCCGGCTTCCGGCCCGCACGGATCTTCCGCATACGCGAGCAGGTGGCCTTGCCCGCGGCACAGCGCGATCGCTTCGTCGAGCGACCAGGCGCCGTTCGGATCGAGCGTCACGCGCGCGTCCGGAAAGCGCGCCTTGATCGCCGCGATCGCTTCCATCTCGTCGGCGCCGTCCATCACGCCGCCCTTCAGCTTGAAATCGGCGAACCCATAACGGTCGACCGCGGCCTCGGCCTGCCGCGCGATCGCGGCCGGCGTCAGCGCCTCGTCGTTGCGCAGCCGGAACCAGGGATCGCTCGCGTGCGCCTCGTCGCGATACGGCAGATCGGTGCGGCGCCGGTCGCCGATATAGAACAGATAGGCGAGCATCGGCACCGCGGCGCGCTGCTGACCTTCGCCGAGCAGCGCGGCAACCGGCACGTCGAGATACTGGCCGAGCAGGTCGAGCAGCGCGGCCTCGATCGCGGTGATCACGTTGTCGAGCCTCAGGTTGATCTCGTGCGGCTGGCGCAGCACCGCGGCTTCGCCGGCCGACGTGACCTCGTGCCGGATCGTGCGCCCGGCGCCCGCGGCCGCGCCGGACAGCGCCGCGCGCACCGCGTTTAGCGTCGCCTGGTAGCGGCCGATCGGCTGGCCGACGACGAGATCGGTCATGCGCTCGAGCGCGTGCCGGATACCTTCGCCGCCCGGCACTTCGCCGACGCCCGTGCGTCCGCTGTTGTCGTCGAGTATCACGAGGTTGCGCGTGAAATACGGTGCATGCGCGCCGCAGAGATTGAGCAGCATGCTGTCGCGGCCGGCGACGGGAATCACCTGCATCCGCGTGACGCGCGGCGTGCCGGCATGACGGGCTTCGGACATCGTTCGGGGTTCCTCTCGAAGGCGGGCGGCCGGCTGCGCCGGCTCGGCCCGCGTCGGTTCAACGAAGCTCGACGCGGCGGATCTCGCCGACGACGAACAGATAACAGATCACCGCGATGAGCGCGTGCGCGCCGACATAGACGAGCGCGCCGTTGAACGACCCGCTGCGGTCGACGATATAGCCGATCGCGATCGGCGTCGTGATGCTCGACAGGTTGCCGCAGGTGTTCAGCAGCGCGCCGCTGAGCCCGGCGATCTGGCGCGGCGCGGTATCGGCGTTGACGGCCCAGCCGAGCGCGCCGAGCCCCTTGCCGAAGAACGACAGCGCCATGAACAGCACGACGAGCACGTGCGAATCCGTGTAGTTGCAGACGATCATCGACATCGACAGCAGCATCCCGACCACGATCGGCACCTTGCGCGCGACCGACAGCGAACGGCCGTGCCGCAGCAGCGCGTCGGAGACGACGCCGCCGAGAATGCCGCCGAGGAATCCGCACACGGCCGGGATCGACGCGACGAGGCCCGCGTTGAGAATCGACATCCCGCGCGCCTGCACGAGATAGACCGGAAACCACGTGATGAAGAAGTAGGTGAGCGCGTTGATGCAGTACTGCGCGACGTAGACGCCGATCAGCATCCGGCTCTTCAGCAGCGCCTTCACGTGCCGCAGCGACGGCCCGCCGTCGCGCGCGCCGCTCGCCTGATCGATGTTGACGAGCGCGCCGCCGTCCGCGAGATAGTCGAGTTCGGCACGGTTGATCTGCGGATGGTCCTTCGGATCGTAGACGGTGCGCCGCCAGACCGCGACGAACGCGAAGCCGAGCACGCCCATCACCGCGAATACCGACTGCCAGCCGAACGCATGCACGAGCCAGCCCATCAGCGGCGCGAACACGACGGTCGCGGCATACTGCGCGGCATTGAAGATCGCCGACGCGGTGCCGCGCTCGGCGGCCGGAAACCACGCGGACACGATCCGGCTGTTGGCGGGAAACGACGGTGCCTCCGCTGCGCCGACGAGAAAGCGCAGCCCGAACAGCAGCGCGAACGCGGCCGCGCCGCCGAAGAAGCCGATGGCGCCTTGCAGCAGCGTGAACAGCGACCAGAAGAAGATGCTGAACGCGTAGACGATGCGCGAGCCGTAGCGGTCGAGCAGCCAGCCGCCGGGCAGCTGCGCGACCACGTACGACCAGCCGAACGCGGAGAAGATGAAGCCGATCTGCACGTGGTTCAGATGCAGGGCACGCGCGAGGCTCGGGCCGGCGATCGAGATCGCCGCGCGATCCGCGTAGTTGATCGTCGTGACCGCGAACAGCACGGTCAGCACGAGCCAGCGCACGCGTGTGCGCCGGGCCGTTGCCGACGCGGACGCCGGCAGCGCGTGAAGCGGATTCATGCTGTCTCCTCCGAGGCGGAAGGCGGGCCGTCGTGCGGCCGGCGCGTCGATGTGCGCGCGATCTGTCGTGTTGCGACGCCCGGGCCGGGCGAGCGGGCGGGCGTCCGGGTCATTCTGTCACGGCGACATTTGCGCATTCATGCCAATTGCTGACTTGATCGATTCAGGAATTGAATCGATCTTGGCGACGGCGACCGACCAGCCAGATTTTTATCCGGGTGATATTGACATCTGATTTATACCCGGATAAAAATGTCGCCATCCGATTTCGCATCCGAGGCGACCGCGATGACTGCAACTCTGTTTCTTCCTTCCTATACCGCGTTCGACGGCCATCGCCGCATCGCGTCGGGCCGGCTCGACACGGTGGCGCTCGCGGTCAAGCGCATCGCCGGCGACGGCATGGCCGGCACGGTCCTGATCTTCGACGATGCGACGGGGCGCTCGATCGACCTCGACCTGCGCGGCACGGCCGACGAAGTGCGCGCGCGTTATGCGCCGCCGGCGTGCGATGTCGCGCAGGACGCAGGCACGGCCGGCGATCCTGCCGGCGCGGCCGAACAGCGCGGCCGCGGCCGGCCGAAGCTCGGCGTCGTGTCGCGCGAGGTCACGCTGCTGCCGCGTCATTGGGACTGGCTCGCCGCGCAACCGGGCGGTGCATCGGTGGCGCTGCGCAAGCTCGTCGAAGACGCGCGCCGCACGCATGCGGCCGCCGACCGGCGGCGCGACGCGCAGGCGCGCGCCTATCACTTCATGTCGGCGCTGGCCGGCGATCTGCCCGGTTTCGAGGAAGCGACGCGCATGCTCTATGCGAACGATCTCGCGCGGATGGCCGAGCGGATCGCCGGCTGGCCGGACGACGTGCGCGACCACGCGCTCGCGCTGGCGCGCGGCGAGCTGCCGCCGTCGACCGAAGCGTGCTGAGCGCGTGCGCTCCGGCCATGCATCACCGCGCGCGCAACGCGTCGACGATGTTGAGCCGCGCGGCGCGCAGCGCCGGCAGGAAGCCGCCGACGAGCCCCATCACGAGCGAGAACAGCAGCGTCTTGACGACGATCGCCGGCGTCAGCACGAAGCGGAACGACAGGTCCGAGAAGGTCTGGAAGTTGGTCGTCGAGAACGACGCGAACTGCATCAGCGACGCGCAGGCGAGCCCCGCGACGCCGCCGACGAAGCCGAGCAGCAGCGCTTCGAGCAGGAACGCCGCGAGCACGTTCGCGCGCTTGAAGCCGAGCGCGCGCAGCGTGCCGATCTCGGCGGTGCGGTTCGCGACCGACGCGTACATCGTGATCGTCGCGCCGATCATCGCGGCGATCGAGAAGATCGTCGACAGCGTGATCCCGAGGATGTTGATGAAGGTCGACAGCGCCTTCGACTGATCGCCGTAGAACGTCTGCTCGCGCTTGGCTTCGTCGGTCAGCCGCGGATCGACGTCGATGTCGGCCTTGAAGCGCGCGAAGCCGTCCGCGCCCGGAATGCGCAGCACCATCGACGAATAGCTCGTGCGCCGGAACGACTGCATCAGCTGATCGACGTCGCCCCAGATTTCCGAATCGAAGCCGCTGCCGCCCGCGTCGAACACGCCGACGATGGTCCAGTCGCGCTGCGCGAAATGCAGACGGTCGCCGAGCTGCGTGCCGCTGAAGCCTTTCGCGACCGCGCTGCCGACGATGATTTCCGACGACCCCGGCGCGAACATGCGGCCCGCCTTGAGTTGCACGCGCGGGCGCAGCGCGAGCCCGGCCGGCGACACGCCGCGGATCACGACGTTCGACGGTTTGCCGGTCGACGTCTTCACGAGCGAGATCAGCACGACCGCTTCCTTCGACACGAGCGGCCGTCCGTCGGCGCCGAGCGCGACGGACGGATGCATCTCGAGCGCGTTCGCCTGCTGATGATCGATCGCGCTCTGGATTTCGGTCTCGGCGCCCTTGCGGATCACGACGACGTTGTCGGGCTCGCCGGTCGACACGAGCGTCTGCGTGAGCCCGGCGTCGAGCATCAGCACGGTCGCGAACACGAAGATCACGAGCGCCATTCCGCCGGCGGTCAGCGCGGTGGTGAGGCGGCGCGCCCACAGATTGCGCGCGATGTAGGTGAGCGGAATCGCCATGCCGCGCCCGTCAGCCGATCGCCCGCAGGCCTTCCACGACGCGCACGCGCGCGGCCTGCCACGCGGGCACCAGCGCGGCCGCCACGCCGACCGCGACCGAACACGCCGCCTGCAGCGCGAGCGTCCGCGCGGACACGTGGAACACCGGGAAGATTCCGCCGGCCGCCTGCTTGAACAGGCTCGCGGCCGGCGGCGTCGCGAGCATGCCGAGGCTGCCGCCGATCGCCGCGATCACGACCGATTCGCCGAACACGAGCAGCGCGAGGAAGCCGGGCCCGAAGCCGAGCGCCTTCAGCGTCGCGTATTCGGCCGTGCGCTCGCGCGCGCTCATCGCCATCGCGTTCGCCATCACGGCCATGATGATCAGGATCACGACGTAGGACACCAGCCGGATCGCCGCGATGATCTGGTTCGACATCGCAACGAAGCCGAGCTGGAACGCCTGCTCGGTCTCCGTCAGCGTTTCGGCGAGCGAGTTGCGGAACGTCGCGTCGACGTTGCGCGCGATTGCCGCGCCGTCGTCCGGGTTCGCGACGCCGAGCACGAACACGCCGACCTGATCGGCCTGCTTCGGCGTGCGCTGGCGGACCGTCTCATTGAGATAGTCCCAGTGGAACACCAATTGCCGCGTGATCGTCGATTCGTCGCGCCCGTCGAGGATGCCGCGCACGACGAAATCCCAGGTGCCCGGATAGATCGTGCCCTTCAGCGGAATCACGTCGCCGACCTTGAAGCCGAACTGCGTCGCGAGCTGCCGCCCGACGAGACAGCCGCGGCGGTCGCGCGCATAGTCGGCGCGCTGCTGCGCCGGCACGATGAATTCGGGATACAGATCGAGATAGTTGTCCGACACCGCGAAGCTCGCGAAGAAGTTCTTCGGATCGCGGTAGATGCCGCCGAACCAGTTCGAGCGGACGATCGCCGTCACGCCGTCGACGCCGCGGATCCGGTTCTCGTAGCTGACCGGCAGCGGAAACACGAGCGAGATCGCGTTGCGCGTGACGAGCCGGCCGCTCGACGCGGCGGCCGCGCCGGCGTACCACGCGTCGACGACCGTATGCAGCAGTCCGAAAGCGAGCACCGCGATGGTCAGGCCGAGCACGGTCAGCAGCGTGCGCAGCCGGTGCCGCAGCGCGTTGCGCGCGATCAGCTTCAGCACGAACATCGTGCGCGCCGGGGCGAACGGTCAGCGGCCATGCCCATCGATCAGCTCCCCCTTTTCGAGATGCACGAGCGATTTCGCGGCCGCGGCCGCATGCGCGTCGTGCGTGACCATGATGATCGTCTTGCCGAGTTCGGCGTTCAGCCGCTGCAGCATCGCGAGCACGTCGGTGGCCGAGGCGCGGTCGAGATCGCCGGTCGGTTCGTCGGCGACGATCAGCGCGGGATCGGTGATCAGCGCGCGCGCGATCGCGACGCGCTGCTGCTGGCCGCCCGACAGCTCGGACGGATAGTGCGCGGTCCGCTCGCCGAGATTCACCATGTCGAGCACGAGCTCGACGCGCTCGCGCCGTTCGCGGCGCGACAGCGGCGTGAGCATCAGCGGCAGCTCGACATTCTCGAACGCGGTCAGCACCGGCATCAGGTTGTAGAACTGGAAGATGAAGCCGACGTTCGCCGCGCGCCATTCGGCGAGCTGCGCTTCCGCGAGCTGCGTGATGTCGAGCCCGCCGACGCGCAGTTCGCCGGCATCCGGCCGGTCGATACCGGCCACCAGATTGAGCAGCGTGCTCTTGCCGGAGCCGGACGGCCCCATCAGCGCGACGAAGTCGCCTTCGCCGATGTCGAGCGTGATGTCGGTCAGCACGGGCACGACCTGGCTGCCGCGCCGGTACGACTTCGCGACGTGGCTGATCTCGACGAGGGGCGGCGGTGCGGCGCTCACGCTACTTCTTCGCGACGGTCACTTTCGCGCCGTCCTTCAGCGCCGCCCCGGGCGCGAGCACGACCGTGTCGCCGGGCTTCACGCCGCGCACCGCGACCAGCTCGCCGATGCGCGCGCCGCGCGCGACGGGCACCGCGTGCACGGTGTCGTCCTGCAGCGCGAACACGACCGGCCGGCCGTCGCGCTCGACGACGGCGCTCGCCTGCACGGCCGTCACCGGCTGGCGGTCCTGCGCCGACACGGGCTTCGACAGGAACGCGATCTTTGCACTCATGTCGGGCAGTACGCGGTCGTCGCGATCGACGAAGCGCACCTTCACGAGCACGGTCGCCTTCGAGCGGTCGACGGTCGGCACGATCCGCGACACGCGGCCCGCGAAGCGCATGTCGGGCAGCGCGTCGAGCTGGATTTCGCACGGCTGCCCGGCGCGGATCTTCGCGATGTTCGATTCGGCGACGTCGGCCTCGACTTCGAGCGTGTCCATGTCGGCGATCGTCACGACGGCGCCCTTGCTGTCCGATGCGGACGAGAACGGCGTGATGTTGTCGCCGACGTTCGCGTGCTTCGCGAGCACGATCCCGTCGAACGGCGCGCGGATCACCGTCTGGTCGACCGCGACCTGCGCGGCGCGGGCATTCGCTTCGGCCGACGCGACGGCGGCCTCGCCGCTGTTCACCGACGCGCGCGCCTTGTTGACGCGCGCGGTGTCGGTGTCGAGCTGCGCAGCCGGCACGGCGCCGCGCGGCGCGAGCGCCGCGGTGCGGCGCAGCGCGATCTCGGCATCCTTCAGCTCGGCCTGCTGCACGCCGAGGTTCGCGCGCGCCACCTTCACCTGGGCAAGCGCCTGCGCGAGCGATGCTTCGACGTCGCGGCTTTCGAGCCGCGCGATGATTTCGTCCTTCTTCACGCGCGTGCCCTCGAGCACGCCGAGCCATTCGACGCGTCCCTGGCCCTTCGATGCGACGGCCGCCTTGCGCTGCGGGACCACGTAGCCCGTCGCGTTCAGCTGCGTGTCGTTCTGATAGGGATAGGCGGACGTGACGGCCGTCGTGTCGATGGTCGGCCGGCGCGTGACGGCGAGGCCTATGCCGAGCGCGACGAGCGCGAGCGCGGCGGCCGCCGCATAGCGAACCCAGCGTCGCCGGCGCGGCGCTGCGATCGGGCCTCGGTCGATCTTCAGCTTGTCCAGATTGTGATCGGGCAATTGGGTGCCTCTTGGCGGCGGTCTCGGGGCCGCGGTCCGGTGCCGGGAGCGTGTCCGGGAAAGGGACGGAAGGTCGCTCAGTATAGCGTCGCCGCGCACGGCCGGCGCACCGGTTCGCCGGCATGCGGCTGCCGGTGGCGCGTGCGCCCCCGGGAAAACCCGGTAAACGCCGCGCACGTGTCAACTGGCCGCGAAGCCGGTGCGTTATCGAGCCAGTGCGTCAGGATTCCAGTGCGGCGGAACGGTGCAAGCCGGCCGGCGCGACTGACGCTCCGATGCGGATGCCTCGCATCTTTTCGTACCGGTACGTTTGAATTTTTTCTCCGCTAAAGGAAGAACAATGAAGAAGACGCTCGCTTCGATCATGACCGCAGCATTCGCTCTCGCATCGGTTTCGGCATTCGCACAGGCTTCCGCGCCGGCCGCCGACACGTCGGCTTCGGCCCCGGCACCGGCCAAGAAGAAGGATCACAGCAAGCCGAAGCACCAGCTGAAGCACCACGGTTCGGCAAAGGGCAAGGCGAAGGCCGCAGCGGCTTCGGCAGCCGGCACGAACGACGCAGGCACGCAGAACTAAGCACGCGGTGCAGGCCGGCGCGGCCGGCCCCGTCGCGAAACCCCGTTTGCTTCGGCAGACGGGGTTTTGTTTTTTCAGCCGCCGCTCGCGCCGGATTGCGCGCGCATCGCCTCGACGAGCGCCTGCATGCGCCGCCAGTGCGAGCCTTCCCAGAACACGCGCCGGCACACGTCGCACGCGGCGAAGCGCCGGTGCCGCTGCCGCACGCCGGGCGGCACGCGCGGCGCGGCGGCCGCCGCGTCGAGCGCATGCAGCGGCGCATTGCAGCGCAGGCAGAGCCGGAACGGCTGCATGCGCGGCGCGAGATCGAGCCGCGCGAACAGCTCGCGCAACTGCTCGGCCGGCTGCTGCGCATGGACGTAGCAGCCGCGCACGATCGCGCGGCGCTTCAGCAGCTCGCGGTCGCGCGTCAGCACGATGCGGCCCTCGCGCTCGGCGAGCGCCGCGATCTCGTCGTCGCGGAAGTGGTTGTCGTAGCGCGTGTCGAAACCGGCGAGCCGCAGCAGCTGCGCGAGCCCGCCGAGATGGGCGTCGGCGACGAAGCGCCAGGCGTCGGGCGGCGGCGCGCTCGCGGCGCCGCGTGCGCGCTCCGGGTACACGTCGATGCGGTCGCCGTCGTCGACGCGCCGCTCGAGCGCGGCCGGCGCATCGTTGACCGATAGCCGGCCGATTTCCGTATGCGGGACGCCGAGCGCCTCGATCGCATGCTTGACGGTCGCGTCGCGCGCGCACGCATGCGCGAACGCGCGCTCGCGCTGCTCGCGCGCGAGAAACGCGTTCAGTTCGCCGTGGAAGCGGAAGGTCGCGGTCGCCATCCGCGCAGTATCGCATCGCGAGCCGTGCGGCGTGCGCCGTCAGGCCTGAGGCGTGCGCTGCGCGTTGCACGCATCTGTGTTTAACTCGCGGCTTGACGATCGAAGGAGCGGGCAATGGATCTCGGATTTATCGGGCTGGGCGAAATGGGGCAGGCAATCGCGACGAACCTGCTGAAGGCCGGACATGCGGTGCGCGTGTGGAACCGCTCGCGTGATCGCGCGGCGCCGCTGGCGGCGCTCGGCGCCCAGATCGTCGATTCGCCGGCCGAGGCGTTTCGCGGCGACGCGGTGTTTTCGATGCTGGCCGACGACGCCGCCGCGCGCGCCGTGTTCGACGACGCGCTGCTCGCGCAGGCGCCGCGCGGCTTGATCCACGTGAACATGGCGACGATATCGGTCGCGCTCGCGGAATCGCTCGCGCACGCACATGCATCGCGCGGCCTGCAGTACGTCGCCGCGCCGGTGATGGGCCGGCCCGACGTCGCGGCCGCCGGCCGCCTGACGATCATGGCCGGCGGCCCGGCCGAGGCGATCGACCGCGTGCAGCCGCTGTTCGACGCGATCGGCCAGAAGACCTGGCGCTTCGGGTCGCTGCCGCAGCACGCGAACGTCGCGAAGATTGCGGCGAACTTCACGCTCGCGTCGGCGATCGAGACGCTCGGCGAGGCGTCGGCGCTGCTCGGCGCGCACGGCGTCGCGATGCGCGACTTCCTCGACGTGATCACGCACAGCGTGTTTCCGGGGCCCGTCTACGAAGGCTACGGCGCGATGATCGCCGAACGCCGCTACGAGCCCGCGCGCTTCAAGGCGCGGCTCGGACTGAAGGACGTGCGGCTCGCGCTCGAAGCCGGCGACGCGGCGTCGGTGCCGCTGCCGGTCGCGAGCGTCGTGCGCGACAGCCTGCTCGACGTGCTCGCGCACGGCGGCGGCGATCTCGACTTCGCGGCGCTCGGCGACGCGGCACTGCGCCGCGCGGCCCGTTGACGGCGCGCGCGACAGCAGCGTCGCGCGCACGGCATAATCGACGTTTCGTTTTGACGACTTCACGCAGAGGCGCGCAATGAACCTGCATACCTGGTGGCTTTTCGTGGCGACGGTGTTCGTCGTGTCGGCGATTCCCGGACCGAACATGCTGCTGGTGATGACGCACGGCGCGCGCCACGGCCTGCGCCGCTCGGCGGCGACGATGGCCGGCTGTCTGAGCGCGCTCGTGCTGATGCTGTCGGTGTCGGCCGCGGGCCTCGGCGTGTTCCTCGAGGCCTGGCCCGCGATGTTCAACGCGCTGCGTTTCGCGGGCGCCGCCTATCTGATTTACCTCGGCGTGAAGGCGTGGCGCGCAAGCGCCGACGACGTGCCGGCCGCCGATGCCGAGCCCGCGCCGCGCCATGCGGCCAATGCGTCGCGCTGGGCGCTGTTCCGCAACGGCTTCCTGGTGGCGGGCAGCAACCCGAAGGCGATCCTGTTCGCGGCCGCGCTGCTGCCGCAGTTCATCAACGCGGCCGAGCCGACGCTGCCGCAGTTCGGCATGCTCGTCGTCACGTTCGCCGTGATCGAGGTCAGCTGGTATCTCGTCTATGCGTCGTTCGGCACGCGCATCGGTGCGACGCTGAAAAGCCGCAGCGTCGCGAAGATCTTCAACCGGCTGACGGGCGGACTGTTCGTCGGTTTCGGCGCGATGATGGCGCTGGTCCGCCACTGATTCGCGCCGCCGCCGCGCGCTGAACGACCCACACCGAACGCCCCGCGCCTCGTCAGAGGGCGGGGCGTTCGTCTTTCAGGCCTGCGTGTCGGGCAGCGCCGCGCTGCCGGTCGCGCGCACGGCGGACCGCCCGGCCAGGCCCGATGCGCCGGCGAAGACGAGCGCGACCGTGCACACGGCGCTCCAGCCGCCCCACGCCCATGCGCTGCCCGCGAGCGCCGCGCCGATCGCGCCGCCGACGAAGAACAGCCCGACGAACAGGCCGTTCAGGCGCCCGCGCGCGGCCGGATTCAGCAGGTTGATCGCGCGGCGGCCGAGCGTCTGGTCGACGATCACGCCCGCATCGAGCAGCGCCGCGCCGCCGGCCAGCAGCGCCAGCGCGAGGCCGCGGTGCGCGTGCGCGTCGAAGCCGAGCCAGCCGGCGCCCGCGATGCCGAGCACGACGAGCGCCGCGAGCATGGCGCCGAACGCGGCGCGCTGCGCGAGCGGCCCGCGCCCGCTGTCGCCCGCGCGACCGGCGAGCGGCGTGACGATCGCGCCGCTCGCGCCGGCGAACGCGAACAGCGCGACTCCGTGCAGGTCGAGGCCGAACGGCGGCTGCGCGAGCCGCAATCCGATCGCCGTCCAGAACGCGCTGAACGCCGCCATCGCGAGCGCGGCCGACAGCGCATGCCGCCGCAGCACCGGTTCGTCGGCGAGCAGCCGTCCCATCGATGCGAGCAGCGCGCGGTAGCTCGCCGTGACGGGCGGCGTGCGCGTCGGCAGTCGCAGCGCCAGCACGGCTGCGATCGCGACGTCGGCCGCGGCCGCGAGCGCATAGAACGCGCGCCAGCCGATCGAGCCCGCGATCAGGCTCGCGAGCGGCCGCGACAGCAGAATGCCGAGCATCAGCCCGCTCATCACGTTGCCGACGGCGCGCCCGCGCTGCGCTTCCGGCGCCATCGACGCCGCCATCGGCACGAGCATCTGGATCACGCTCGACGCGGCGCCCGCGATCAGCGTCGCGCACAGAAACACCGTGCCCGAGTGCGTGACGGTCGGCAGCGCGAGCATCGCCGCGCATACGGCGAGCGTCGCCACGATCACGCGGCGGTTCTCGAGCAGATCGACGAGCGGCACGAGCAGCGCGAGCCCGGCCGCGTAGCCGAGCTGCGGCAGCATCGCGACGAGCCCGGCGAGGCTCGCGGGCAGCTGCAGGTCGGCGCTGATCGGGCCCGTCAGCGGTTGCGCGGCGAACAGGTCGATCACGATCACGCCGACCGTCGCCGCGAAGAAGAGCGTCATGCCGGCGCTCAGCGTCGGCCGGGCGTCGTGCGCCGCGCGCGCGGCGCCGGGACAGGAAGGGGCAGGGCAGTTCATGGCAGGGCCACCGGAATAGTCGAAGGAAACCCCATCCTAGGCGGCGTCACGTTATGCGACAATTGAAATATCTCTAACATCATTATGCGAGTTTGCTTTGAATACACGCGATCTCCAGGCGTTCGTCGCGGTGGTGGACAGCGGCTCGATGGTCGCCGCGGCGACGCGGCTTCATCTGACGCAGCCGGGGCTGACGCGGCGCGTGCAGAACCTTGAAACATTGCTCGGCGTGCCGCTGCTCGACCGGCAGAGCAAGCCGCTGAAGCCGACCGCGGCCGGGCGCGACGTGTACGCGCTCGCGCGCAACGTGCTGAGTGCGGTCGATGCGCTGTTGGCGGCCGGCACGCCGGATAGCGAGCCGACCGGCGAACTGCGGATCGGCGTGCCGCCGTTCCTGTCCGAACTGGCGCTCGAGCAGCCGATCGACCGGCTGCGCGAAGCATTCCCGCGCCTCACGCTGCGCGTGACGGCCGGCTGGTCGCCGGCGCTGCTGCAGGGCGTCGAGCGCGGCACGCTCGACATGGCGACCGTGATGGTGCCGGTCGGCACGACGCTGCCCGACACGCTGAGCGCGACGCGGCTCGGCACGCAGCCGACCGTGCTCGTCGCCGCACGCGACTTTCCGCTGCCGGACGGGCCGCTGACGCTCGACGCGCTGTCGCGTTATCCGTGGGTGCTGAGCCAGGACGGCTGCGGGATGCGTTCGGCGCTGA
Organism: Burkholderia sp. BC1; assembly: GCF_052683555.1. Taxonomy (NCBI): domain Bacteria; kingdom Pseudomonadati; phylum Pseudomonadota; class Betaproteobacteria; order Burkholderiales; family Burkholderiaceae; genus Burkholderia; species Burkholderia sp. BC1. The sequence continues at coordinate 7,603 of NZ_JBQYLP010000083.1, read as the reverse complement.
GCCGTGCGCTCGGCGCGGCCGGGCTGCCGTTCGACGTCGCGGTCGAGGCGTTCGGCTCCGAGCTGCAGTTGTCGCTGGTGGCGCGCGGCGCGGGGATCGGCATCGCGCCGCCGAACGCGCTCGCGCGCAGCGCGCATCGCGACGCGCTGAAGATCGTGCCGACCGACGGGCTCGATACGCGGATCGGCGTCTGGATGGTGCACGGCGCGCTGCCGGGCCGGCTGATGCGGCCCGCCGCGCTGCTGCGCGAGGCGCTCGGCGCCGTGCTGGCGCGGGAGATTGAAACGGGGTCAGGTGTGAGCGCGGCGGCCTAGCGCCCGCCGGACGGCGTTAGAGTCGCCATTCGAGGGAAAATCCTTATTTTCTCTACGGAAATGTTGCGCTGCGCAAATCGATTCGCTATAGTTACACCTGTCTCCTCCATGTCTCCTCTGATATGGATTCAGCCCGCCTCTCAAGGCGGGCTTTTTTTTGCCTGCGCGCCGGCCGCGGGCGAGCCGCTGCGCCGCCGCCGGTGCGGCCCGGCATCAGAACTTGTAGGTCAGCCCGACGTAGCTGATGATCGGATCGGCCTTCAGCTCCGACTTCGATTCCGCGAGCACCGTACCGTCGGCCGCCTTGATCGTCACCGTCGACGTCGTCTTCAGCGGGATGTAGGTCACCGACGCAATCAAACCGAAATGCTCGGTCATGTTGTACTGCACGCCCGCGTTGAACACCGGCTGCCATGACGACGACGCTTTCGCTTCCACCGATGTCGTGCCCGGCTTGCCGGCGCCTGCCGCGAGGATCGCGCCGAGGTTGTCCTGCGTCTGCTTGATGAAGTTCGAGTTGAGCTGCAGGTCGCTGAACCAGTTGTACGACACGCCGAGCCCGAGGAACGGCCGGAAGCGCGCGGTGGCCTGCCCGAAGTAGTACTGCAGCAGCACCGCCGGGCTCCATTGCCGCACGCTCTTCACGATCGGATTGACCGCCGCGATCCCGATGTTCTGCGTGCCGAGCGCGCCGGCCGGCCCCGGCGGATTGATCGTGCCCTTGCCCGACACCTTGAACACCGGCGGCACGCCGGCGACCGACGTGACCGCGATGTGGTCGGTCAGAAAGTGGCTGATCGTCAGCCCGACGGTGTCCGCGCCGCTCGTGTGCAGCCCGGTGCCGGGCGACGTGAACGACGGCGGCAGCCGCAGCGGCGTGTTGATCGGCGTCGGCGCGACGTTGGTCGTCATCGGCGTGCTGCTCTGCTGCGGCATCACGTGGAACCAGCCGAGCGTGACGACGTTGCTGCCGGCGCTCTGTGCGTGGGCCGCGAGCGGCGCCAGCGCGGCGGCGCCGGCCGCCGCGCACAGGAAGGTCTTCTTCATCACGGCAGCCTCCGCTTACTGGACGAACGCGCCGATCGTGAAATACGGCGTCGAACCCGCGTTGTCGAGGAAGCCGAACACGCCGCCCGTGAAGATGAACTTGCCGGTCGGCGACGTGCTGCCCGAGCCCGTATGGATCGTCGTGACCGTGCCCGGCACCTTCTGCGTGTAGTCGAGGTCGAGCGCGGTCGCGAGCGATGCCTGCGACGGCTGGAACGGATCGAGCAGCGTCGCCTGCGCGTTGATCAGCGCCGTCGTCCGATAGTCGAACTGGCTGTCGACGCCGATGTACTCGCCGTTCTGCGAGCCGACCGACACGGCCGTCTGCGGGGCGAGGATCGAAATGCTCGACTCGTCGTCGGCGGTCAGGCCCGGCACGCCGTTGCTGTCGGGCGTCGGGTTCGGGTTCGCGACACCCGTGCGCACGAGGATCGGCACGAGCTGGTTGCGCAGCTTGCCGACGACCATGAAGCCCTTGCCCTGCGGCGTCGCCGACAGCGTCGGCTTGATCTGGCTCTGATAGTGATCGGTCTCGAACGCGCCGCTGCCGTCGGCCGACTGTACGAAGTTCGTGCCGCGCTGCACGCAGGCGCCGCCGGCGAACTGGCCGGTCGAATCGCACTTGCTCCACGTGCCGTCGGCGTTGATCGTCACCTTCGCGTCGATCGACACCGGCGCGAAGTTCTGCGACGGCACTTCGCCGAAGCCGACATGGCTGTATGTGCCCGCCACGTTCGCGATATTCGTCTCGATCTGCGAGAAGCCGATGAACGGGTAGTACGGGAATTTCGTGTCGGGCACCGCGGCCTGGCCGAGCACGCCGCCGAACTGGATCTCCTTGCCGGGAATCGTGCCGCCCGCGACGCCGTAGCCGACGAAGATGCGCGCCGGGCGCGACGCGTCGAGGCTCGCGCCGTTCAGCCGGAATGCGCACTGGTTCAGCTTGTTGGTCGGCAGCAGCGTTTCCTGCGTCAGCGTGCCGCTGTCGACGGTGCCCGCGCGCGTCGGCGTCACCGTGCCCGTCGTGCGCGGCACCGGCGATTCGATGTACGTGACCTGCCAGGTCATCTTCGTCGTGTCGAGCTGAAGCTTCACGAGTTCGCCGCTGCCCGCGCCGCCCGTGTAGACGGTGTTGTAGTCGAGCGTCGCGGGGCAGAGCCGCTCCTCGACGAGCGGCGGCGGATTGTCGCCGTCGCCGCCGCCGCCGCAGGCCGAAAGAAGGGGGGCGGCAAAGGCCGCCGCCAGAACGAGGTTGCGCTTCATGTTGCTCCTCCGGATTTGTCTTGTACGGCGGCCGGCTCCCTGTCGACCGCTTCTGTTGCTTGTGCTCGTGCTGCCGGCGCCGTGCCGGGCGCCTTCGTGCGTCGCGCGGCGGCGTGCGTGCGCCGCCGCGTCCCCGACCGCTACTTGCTGATCTGCGCGCCCACGCCGAAGTACGGTGTCGACGACGTCGTCGCGTTCGCCGACGTCGACGTGACGCCGCCGTTCACCGTGCCCTGCACGAGCGCCGCGTACAGCCCGCCCGTCGCGATCACGACGCCCGACGCGGACGGATAGCTCGCGCCGCTCGCCGGCGTCGTCGTCGTGGCCAGCAGGCCCGGCGTCGACTGGCCGTAGTCGAGCGTGAAGCCGTCTTCCTCGGCCTGCGTGGACGGATTGATGAACGACGCGTTGCTGCCGCGAATCAGCGCAGCCGTGTACTTGAAGTTCGAGTCCGCGCCTGCGTAGCCGCCGTCGATCGCGCCCGACTGGATCGTGCTCGCCGCGCCGAGCACCGCGATGCCCGATTCGTCGTCGACCTTGGCGTCGGTATGGACCGCAGCGTCGGTGCCGAGATACACGCTGCCCGTCCGCACGATCACCGGCACCGTCGCGCCGTTGAGCTGGCCGATCACCATGTGCGCGCTGGCCGACTTGCCGGTCGCGCCGATTAGCGGCAATTTCGTCTGCGGCAGGATCTGCGGGGCATTCTTGCTATCGAGGTAGCCGCCGTTCGCGGCATTCACGGTCCACGGATCGCCGGTCGTCTGGCACGTGCCGCCGGTCGATGTACACGCACCGTTCGCGTCGAAGGTCTCGCTCGAATTCGTGCCCTTCGTTGCGTAGTCGCCGGACGGCACGAGGTGGTAGATCAGCGCGTTATAGGTGCCCGGCAGCTTCGTCAGGTCGGTCGTCGTGTTCGCGAAGCCGAGGAACGGATAGAAGTCGAAGTGGCGGTTCGGCACCTGGCCCACGTTCTTGAACACCGGAAACCCGATCACGCTGATCGTCAGCCCGTCGTACTGCACCGTCGCACCCGGAATGCCGCCGCCCGCGACGCCCATGCCGACCAGCAGCATCGGCGGGTTCGCCTGGTTGAAGTCCGCGGCGGTCGAATAGGTCGAGCCGTCCGGTGCGGTCCCGGTGCCCGGCGTCAGCACGAAGGCGCAGCGCGTCTGTTCGGCCGTCGGCAGCGTGCCCGCGGGCGGATGTACGACCTTGCCGGTGATCGTCGTGCCGGCGCGGCTCGGCGTGACGGTGCCCGTTTTCAGCGGGATCGGCGATTCGAGCCACTTGAGCGTGTAGGTCATTGCGACCGCATCGATGTTCACGCTGACGATCTCGCCGCTGCCCGCGCCGCCGAGATACGTGCTCTTCACGATATCGGCGTTCGCCGGGCACAGCGCGCCGTTCACCGGCTGCGACGGTGGCGGCCCTTGCGTGCCGCAGCTCGAGCCCGAGCATTGAGGCGCGTCGATCGGCGCGAGCGAACCGCCGGAATCTCCGCCGCCACAGGCAACCAGCAAAGGGGCAATGGCAAAGGCCGTTGCCACCCCCTTCGATAAGGTGTGCGACATGCCGCTGTCTCCAGTCGTTTAATTGTGCGAGCTAATGTCGCCGCGTGGATTTTTGCTGTCAATTGACGAACTCGTCTAAAAAAGACGATTGAAACGAAAGGCGCTTTTAAAGCCCTTTACGGATAAGGCCTGCGGTAAGAAATTTAAACGCGCGGGAGGGCGGAATAGGGTGCGGAAGTCGGCTCGGCGCCACGCCGGGCGGCCGCCTGCGCCGCTGTGCACGTCGTGGCGAAGCGTTTAAAGCGAACGGTATCCGGTTTATCCCTATCCGGGATGAAAGGGGGAGCGGCGGCGCGCGAAATTAATTAACCGGAAATGAGCTAATCGAAAGCTTGTAAATATTTGTAAATGCCGGCGCGCGCGTTTTATTGATTGCCGGCCGTGAATGAAAAAAGCCGGCCAGCGGCCGGCTTTGCATCGCGTGCGATGGCGATCAGCGCTTGAGGCCCGTGTCCTCGGCTGCGCCGATGTTGATGTTCATGCACTGGATCGCGGCGCCCGACGCGCCCTTGCCCAGGTTGTCGAGTCGCGCGACGGTCACGAAGCGCTCTTCGTTGCCGAATACGAACAGGTCGACGCGGTTCGTGTCGTTGTTCGCCTGCACGTCGAAGAAGCCGCCGTCGAGGTTTGCATCCGCGTTGAACGGCGCGACGCGCACGAACGGTTCGTCCGCGTAGTACTCGGCGAACACGCGCTGCACGTCCTGCGGCGTCGCGCGCTTCGCGAGCTGCTCGGGCGTGAAGTACGTCGTCACCGCAAGGCCCTTCAGGAACGGGCCGACGATCGGCGTGAAGATCGGCGGGTTCGCGAGGCCCGTATGGGCGGCCATCTCGGGCAGGTGCTTGTGCGTCAGGCCCAGTGCATACGCGCGCGGGCTCGCGAGCTTGCCGCCCGGCGCCGCGTTCTCGTAGTCGGCGATCATCGACTTGCCGCCGCCGCTGTAGCCCGTGATCGAATAGCTGTGCGCGGCGAACGTCGGCGCGACGATGCCGGCCTCGACGAGCGGGCGCATCGCGAGCACGAACGCGGATGCGTGGCAGCCCGGCACCGCGATGCGCTTCGACGTGCGGATCTTCTCGCGCTGGCCGCGCGCGAGTTCCGGCAGCCCGTACGCCCAGTCGGCATGCGTGCGGAATGCGGTGCTCGCGTCGATCAGCGTCGTGGCCGGATTCTCGACGAGCGACGCCGATTCGCGCGACGCGACGTCGGGCAGGCACAGGAACGTGACGTCGGACGCATTGATCAGGCGGCGGCGTTCGTCGACGTCCTTGCGCTTCGCTTCGTCGATCCGCAGGATTTCGATGTCGTTGCGTGCCGACAGGTATTCAAAGATCTTCAGGCCGGTCGTGCCTTCCTGACCGTCGACAAAAACTTTGGTGCTCATTTCGCTCTCACTGAAACGGGGGCGCCGCGGCCCGAAAACCGACATTTTAAGACGTCAGCCGCTGCACCTGCAGCGCAGCGGGGAAAAAAAGCGGCCGGCGCGACGCGCCGGCGCCGTCACCGCCGCGCGGCGGCGTGCCGTGAGCGGCAAGACGCAGTCTAGCGAGCCGACATGACGGAACGGCGTCGGGTGCGTCACTGTCCGTAGCGGACGACGAGCCGCGCGGTGCCGATCGTCTCCGTGCCGATTTCGTGCTCGAACATCGGCGCGGGCCGGCCTTGCGCGACGCGCAGGTCGGTCGCCTTCAGCGCATAGACGGTGATCACGTAGCGATGCGGCCTGCCGGGCGGCGGGCACGGGCCGCCGTAGCCGTCGGTGCCGAAGTCGTTGCGCGCCTCGCTCGCGCCGATGCGCCGCAGGAAGCCGGACGCGCTCGCATCGGCCGGCAGGCTCGTGACGGTACGCGGAATGCCGGTCACGGCCCAGTGCCACCAGCCGCGGCCCGGTGCGTCGGGGTCGAACATCGTGACGGCGTAGCCTTGCGTGCCGGGCGGCGGATTGCGCCAGCTCAGCTGCGGCGAACGGTTCTCGCCCTTGCAGTCGCCGCGGTCGAACAGGTTCGCGGTGCCGACGCGGCCGCCCGGCGTCAGATCGTCGCTCGATACGGTGAACGGCGCTTGCGCATGCGCGAACGCACAGGCGAGCATCGCGCAGGCGGCGGTGACGACGAACGCACGCGGACGACCCGATGGCGCAGGCGGAGCGATCCGGCGATCGACACGCATATGGCGCTTCTCCCGTCACGTGGCGCGGGCCGAGCGGCCCGGCATTGTTGGTGTGTGCGTGGCCGGCGCAAGGGCAGGCGGCGACGCATGAAGTCTAGCATTCGGGGTTGGATGCACGAAGCGGATGCCGCGCCGTGACGCACGGCATGCACGGACGAAAAAAAACCGCTCGCGATCGCGAGCGGTTCGTGCGTGCGGCGTACCGGCATCGGCGCCGGCGCGGCATTACTCCTGGGCGCCCGTCGCGCCGCCGTGCGCGGCCGACCACTCGGCCGGCGCGTGCAGGAATTTCTCGACTTCGTCGAGCGTCTTCGTCTCGAAGTAGCCCGATGCCTTCGCGACGCGCAGCACGTCCCACCAGGTCGCGAGCGCGTGCAGGTCGACGTCGATGTCCTTCAGGACCGACACGCTTTCCTTGAAGATGTTGTAGTGGAACAGCACGAAGCAGTGATTGACCTTTGCACCGGCCGTGCGCAGCGCGTTCACGAAGTTGATCTTGCTGCGGCTGTCGGTCGTCAGATCCTCGACGAGCAGCACGCGCGAGCCTTCTTCCAGATGACCCTCGATCTGCGCGTTGCGGCCGAAACCCTTCGGCTTTTTGCGCACGTACTGCATCGGCAGCATCATCCGGTCGGCGATCCACGCCGCGAACGGGATGCCGGCCGTCTCGCCGCCCGCCACCGCATCGATCTGCTCGAAGCCGACGTCGCGCATGATCGTCGTTTCCGCCATTTCCATCAGCGCACGGCGCACGCGCGGATACGAGATCAGCTTGCGGCAGTCGATATAGACGGGGCTCGCCCAGCCCGACGTGAAGATGAACGGTTTTTCGGCATTGAAGTGCACCGCCTGCACTTCGAGCAGGATTTTGGCGGTCGTATCCGAGATCGACTGACGATCGTAGCCTGTCATGGGCATTCCTTGGGTGATGAGCGAGGAGCGGGCGCGGGCCCGGTGGCGCAGCAAGGGGAACCCGGCCGGGAGCCGGGTGCGACCGGGAGGCCGATCGCACCGCTGCGCGCGTAGCCCGCAATTTTACCCGATTCAGGGCGGTTTTCGGCGGAATTCGCGCAGGTTCGCCCGGCTGCTCGCCACCGGTGAAACAAGCGGCCCGCCCGCGCCGGCGGCTGATGGCGGGCATGCCGTGCCGCAGCAACGCGCGTCATTCTCGGGGGTGTACACTAGCAGGCTGCGGAAATACCCAACAGCCAAGTCCACGCCCCAGTGGCGTGATGC
>NZ_JBQYLP010000082.1:0-20923 GCF_052683555.1 Burkholderia sp. BC1 | reverse complement strand
TGATGGAGAACCCGGCAACGCTGGGCTTGATGGAGCATGGGGCCTATCTAGATTTCGGGCTGGATGTCATCAGCACCGATATCAACATACGAAACGCCACCACCGGCGAATCAGTTTCTTCTGGCAATCACGGCAACAACAACGGTCCCTACTTCGCGCCCGAAGCCGCATTCGTGTACCGTGCCGGGAAGTATGCATTCGGGGTGGGCGTCTTCGCGGCAGGGGGGCTCGGCACGCAGTACGGCGGCAGCAGCTTTCTATCGCGCACGACCACCAACGGCATCAGCACCGGCTTCGACAATTTTTCGCGTCTCCTGGTGTTGCGCATTCCGTTTGCCATGTCTTACGACATCACGGACAAGCTGACGGTCGGCGGCTCGCTTGACGCGGTCTGGACCTCGCTGAATCTCGGCATGCTGCTGGATGCCTCGCAAATCGGTACGCTCGCGGCCCAGCACCGCGCATCGGGCTCGCTGCTGCCCGCGCTCGCCAGCGTGCCAGGCCTGTCGGGCGGGTATATCAACTTCGCGCATAACGGAATCGTGGGCGGCGGCGCCGATGCTTGGGGGATCGGCGGCAAGCTGGGCCTCACGTATCGGCTCACGCCGGACACCGTGTTTGGCCTGGCCTACAATTTCAAGACGCACGTGGGCGATCTGGGCGGCCATGCAACGTTGTCGGCAGTGAGTTCCGTTGCCGGAAACATCCCGCTCGACGGTCAGATCACGGTCCACAGCTTCGAAATGCCCGCGCAGTTCACGGCAGGTATTAGCCACCGCTTCAACGATCACTGGAGCATTTCGGCCGACTATCAGCGCGTGTTTCTCGCGAGCGTGTTCAAGGACATCAACGTGAGCTTCGTACAGTCGGGCACGGGGGCGAACCTGAACCTGTCCCTGCCGCAGAACTACCGTGACATCAACGTGTTTGGCGTGGGGGCAGAATACCGCTACAACGCGAGCCTCGCGTTCCGTGCGGGCTTCCATTATGCGCAGGAAGCCATACCAAACAATATGCTGTTGGCCGCCATTGCCGCCATCCCGACCACGACCCTGACCGGCGGCGTTTCTTATGCGTTCAGCAAAGACAACAAGATCGACCTTGGCGTATCATTCGCATTGCAGAAGACCTTGACGAACACGAGTCAGCCCAACACCTCCGTGCCGATAAAGGTCACCCACTCGCAGATCAACGCGGCGGTCGCCTGGCAAAAACGGTTCTGATGCAGAGGCGGGCGCGGTTGGGGTTGGCCCTGTAGGTCAGGACAGTCAGACACCGTCTAGCCGTTCAGGAAGTGGTACTTCCCCCAAAGGGCGCGGTCTTGCGTAAGTCGCGTTGCGCAGATGGCTAGATTGCCTAGGGCGACCTCACGGGGCAGATCGTGACGCGTTCGAACGACGAAGTCGGCCAATTGATGGCCGCCTTGGCGGACATGCAGGGCAGCCTTTCCAGCATGGTGGCCCATGTGCGCCAGAACGCCGACAACGCGCGCCATGCCAACCAGCTCGCGCAAAGCGCCAGCGCCGTGGCCGTCGAAGGCTGCGAAGCTGTGGCCCAGGTGGTCAACACCATGACCGGCATCAACGAAAGCTCACGCAAGATAGTCGACATCATCAGCGTCATTGACGGCATCGCCTTCCAGACCAACATTCCGGCCCTGAATGCCGCGGTCGAATCCGCCCGAGCGGGCGAACACGGTCGCGGCTTTGCCGTGGTGGCCGCCGAGGTGCGCAGCCTGGCCCAGCGCAGCGCCGAGGCCGCCAAGGAAATCAAGACCCTGATCGAGGACAGCGTGGGCCGGGTCGAGCAAGGCAGCGCCCTGGTGGGCCAGGCCGGCACCACCATGAGAGAGGTCGTTGACAGCATCCGGCGCGTGACCGACATCATGGGCGAGATCAGCGCGGCCAGCACTGAGCAGAGCCAGGGAATGGCGCAGGTGGGTGAGGCCGTCACCAATATGGACCAGGCAACGCAATAGAACGCGGCGCTGGTCGAGCAGATGGCCACCGCGGCCTCCAGCCTGAAGGGCGAGTCCGAGGAGCTGGTGCAGACGGTGGCGGTGTTCAAACTGGCGAGCGAAGGCAGTTCTGACCCGGCTGCCTACGCACAAGGCCAGTCGCATGGAAGAACTGCTGCCGCATCGGTTGGCAGATCACCGACATCCTGATTCAGCCATGGCCGCCCGCGACAGTCAATATGGGTTTGCTGGACGCTTATGCTTCAGAGAAAAGCTCGACGAACAACTGACGTAGCCACATGTTGCCCGGCTCCCGGTTGTACTTGGCATGCCAAAACAGGTTGATGGCGATATCGGGCAGCTTGGCCGGGTGCGGGGATGTCGTCAGACCAAAAGGCACTTCGCAGCGAACGGCAAAACGTTGCGGCACGGTCGCGATGAGGTCGGTGCTGTGCACAATGGGGCCGACCGCAATGAAATGCGGCACCACCAGCCGCATATGCCTTTTGATGCCTGCGCGTTCAAGCAGGCCGTCGACCTCACCGTGTCCGGTGTTGAGTGCGACCACGCCGACATGCTCCAGTTCACTGAACTGTTTCAGGCTCATGGGGGATTTGGCGCTTGGATGGTCCTTGCGGAACATGCATACGTAGCGGTGGCGAAAGAGGCGCCGCTGGAAGAATCCGGTCTGTAGCTCTGGCAGAAGACCCAAGGCAAGATCGACCGCGCCCGACTCCATATCCTCGTTCAGATTGCCAGCATTCGGGCGCAGCGTGCTGATCTGGATATGAGGAGCTCGTTGCGCAAGCGCTTCCATCAATGGAGGTATGAAGTACATCTCGCCGATGTCGGTCATTGCCAAGTTGAAGGTGCGCGTGCTGGTAAGCGGGTCGAACGAGTCACGGGTCGTCAGCGCCGTCTGCAACGTGTTGAGCGCATAAACCACGGGCTCCGCAAGATGCAGTGCATACGGTGTCGGCTCCATGCCTTTTGAGGTGCGCAAGAACAAATCGTCGTTCAGCGCTGTACGCAGCCGTTTAAGTGAATTACTGACGGCAGGCTGCGTCAGCCCCAGTTTTTCGCCGGCCGTCGATACGCTCCGGTCGAGCAGTAGCTGGTTGAAGACCACCAGCAGATTCAAGTCGATGTCGCGCAGATCCATGATGCCTCACCATTATTCATGCTGGTGATTTTAACTATCAGACTTGATCTATAGCGCTATACCGATCGACGCGCCAGAATCGCAGCCATTCGGAGACAACTGAAAAAAGAGCTTGCATGGAACTGGTAGTAGAACCCCTCAATTTGCATCTGAACGCGGAGACCGGCAGCACCCTGCTTGACGTGCTCAGGTCCAACGAGGTCCCCATTTCTTATAGCTGCATGTCGGGCCGCTGCGGCACTTGCCGTTGCCGTGTGATTGCCGGCCATCTTCGCGATAACGGCCCCGAGACAGGGCGCCCGCAGGCAGGAAAGGGGGCCTATGTCCTGGCCTGTCAGGCGGTTCTGACCGAAGACTGCACGATCGAGATTCCTGAATCTGACGAGATCGTGGTTCACCCGGCGCGCATCGTCAAGGGGACGGTCACAGCGATAGACGAAGCCACCCATGACATCCGGCGCCTGCGCATCAAACTGGCCAAACCGCTTGAGTTCAGCCCTGGCCAGTACGCAACGGTGCAGTTCACGCCCGAATGCGTCCGCCCCTATTCGATGGCCGGGCTGCCTAGCGATGCGGAAATGGAGTTTCAGATTCGCGCGGTTCCGGGCGGGCATGTCAGCAACTACGTTTTCAATGAACTGTCCGTAGGCGCTTCGGTGCGGATCAGCGGCCCCCTCGGAACGGCCTATCTGCGGCGCACGCACACCGGCCCCATGCTTTGTGTGGGGGGTGGAACAGGTCTGGCGCCCGTCCTTTCGATCGTTCGAGGCGCACTGGAAAGCGGGATGAGCAACCCCATCCATCTGTACTTCGGTGTGCGGAGCGAGCAGGACATCTATGACGAGGAACGCCTTCACGCATTGGCTGCAAGGTTTCCGAATCTCAAGGTGAATGTCGTTGTTGCAACAGGCCCTGCCGGCCCTGGTCGTCGATCCGGCCTGGTCACCGATCTGATCGGCCGTGACTTGCCCAATTTGGCGGGATGGCGCGCCTACCTGTGTGGCGCTCCGGCCATGGTCGAGGCCCTGAACCTGCTCGTTGCTCGCCTAGGCATAGTACCCGGGCACATCCATGCCGATGCGTTCTATCCCAGCGGCGTCTGAGCGAAGGCACCATGCGAACCCAATTCAACCCAAGGATACCAAGCCATGAGTGAACCCCAACGATTAAAACCCGTGTTTCCCCAAGATCCGAAATGGCCGGGCGAAGGTAGCAGCCGCGTTCCCTTCTGGGCCTACACCCGCGAAGACCTGTACAAGCGCGAATTGGAGCGCCTGTTCTATGCAAACCACTGGTGCTATGTAGGCCTGGAAGCCGAGATTCCGAATCCAGGCGACTTCAAGCGAACGGTGATCGGTGAGCGCTCGGTCATCATGGTGCGTGATCCGGACGGCGGCATCAACGTGGTGGAGAACGTTTGCGCCCACCGTGGCATGCGCTTTTGCCGCGAGCGCCACGGCAAGGCCACGGACTTCTTTTGCCCCTACCACCAGTGGAACTACAGCCTCAAGGGTGACTTGCAAGGCGTTCCCTTCCGCCGCGGCGTCAAGCAGGACGGCAAGGTCAACGGCGGCATGCCCAAGGACTTCAAGCTTGAAGAACACGGCCTGACCAAGCTCAAGGTGGCCGCCCGAGGTGGTGTGGTGTTTGCCTCTTTTGACCACGATGTCGAGCCCTTCGAGGAGTTCCTGGGCCCAACCATCCTGCATTACTTCGACCGCGTCTTCAACGGCCGCAAGCTCAAGATCCTGGGCTACCGCCGCCAGCGCATCCCGGGCAACTGGAAGCTGATGCAGGAGAACATCAAGGACCCCTACCACCCGGGCCTGCTGCACACCTGGTTCTCGACCTTCGGGCTCTGGCGCGCCGACAACAAGTCGGAACTGAAGATGGACGCCAAGTTCCGCCACGCCGCAATGATCTCCACGCGCGGTCAGGGCGGCAAGAACGAGGAGGTCGTGTCCGGCGTGGACAGCTTCAAGGAACAGATGAAGGTGAACGACCCGCGCCTGCTCGACATCGTGCCCGAGCCCTGGTGGGGCGGTCCGACTGCGGTGATGACCACGATCTTCCCCAGCGTGATCATCCAGCAGCAGGTCAACAGCCTATCGACCCGCCACATCCAGCCCAACGGTCACGGCTCCTTCGATTTCGTCTGGACCCACTTCGGCTTCGAGGACGACAACGAGGAGTGGACCCAGCGCCGCCTGATCCAGGCCAACCTGTTCGGGCCGGCGGGCTTCGTGTCGGCCGATGACGGCGAGGTGATCGAGTGGTCGCAGGAAGGCTTTGAGCAAAAACCGACGCACCGCACCGTGATCGAGATGGGCGGTCACGAAATCGGCGACACGGACCACATGGTCACCGAGACGCTGATCCGCGGCATGTACGACTACTGGCGCAAGGTGATGGGGGAATAAACATGGTCGACTTCAAAACCTATTTCGAACTGCTGAACCTGTACAGCGACTACGCCATGGTGTGCGACTCCGCCAATTGGGAGAAGTGGCCTGATTTCTTCATCGAGACCGGCACCTACCGCCTGCAGCCGCGCGAGAACTTTGAGCAGGGCCTGCCGCTGTGCCTGCTGGCGCTGGAGAGCAAGGCAATGATCCGCGACCGGGTGTACGGCGTCAAGGAAACCATGTACCACGACCCCTACTACCAGCGCCACATCGTGGGCACGCCGCGCGTGCTGTCAGTGGAGCGTGATGCGGACGGCGAGCGCATCACCGCCGAAGCCAGCTATGCCGTGATTCGCACCAAGTACGACGGCGATTCCACGATTTTCAACGCCGGCTATTACCGAGACGTGATCGTGCGCACGCCCGAGGGCCTCAAGCTGAAGTCGCGCCTGTGCGTTTACGACAGCGAAATGATCCCCAACTCTGTGATCTATCCAATCTGAGGCGACGCACATGACTCAGAACTGGATTGATGCAGCTTGTCTTGACGACATCCCTGAAGGCGATGTGGTCGGCGTCAAAGTTAACGGCAAGGAAATTGCGCTCTACGAGGTCGAGGGGGAGATTTATGCCACCGATAACCTGTGCACGCACGGCGCTGCGCGCATGAGCGATGGCTTTCTCGAAGGCCGGGAAATTGAATGCCCTCTGCACCAAGGTCGATTTGATGTCTGCACAGGCAAAGCCTTGTGCACCCCCCTGACAAAGGACATCAAAACCTACCCCGTCAAAATTGAAAACATGCGCGTGATGCTCAAAATGGAGTAAGACTGCTTTCAATCAGGAGGCTGAATTCGGACCAATCAACCAAACCATCCAATCCACCCATTAGCCAAAAAACGGAGACATTAATCATGATTTATGAAAATTTGGTGAGTGAAGCAGGGCTGACGCAAAAGCACCTGATTCATGGCGACAAAGAACTTTTCCAGCACGAGATGAAGACCATCTTCGCGCGGAACTGGCTTTTTCTGACCCATGACAGTCTGATTCCCTCCCCCGGCGACTATGTCACTGCCAAAATGGGCGTCGATGAAGTCATCGTCTCCCGCCAGAACGATGGGTCGGTGCGAGCCTTTTTGAATGTTTGCCGTCACCGGGGCAAGACACTAGTTCACGCTGAAGCCGGAAATGCGAAAGGCTTTGTGTGCAGCTACCACGGCTGGGGCTTCGGTTCCAACGGCGAACTGCAAAGCGTTCCCTTTGAAAAAGAGTTGTACGGCGATACGATCAAAAAGAAATGCCTGGGCTTGAAAGAAGTCCCCCGCATCGAAAGCTTTCATGGCTTTATTTACGGTTGTTTTGATGCAGAGGCCCCCACGCTTGTCGATTATCTGGGTGATGCAGCCTGGTACTTAGAACCCATCTTCAAGTACTCTGGTGGCCTGGAACTTGTAGGCCCCCCCGGCAAAGTGGTGATCAAGGCCAACTGGAAGGCTCCTGCGGAAAACTTTGTGGGTGACGCGTACCACGTTGGTTGGACGCACGCATCGTCTTTGCGCTCAGGTCAGTCGATATTTACCCCTCTTGCGGCCAACGCTATGCTTCCACCCGAAGGCGCGGGCTTACAAATGACCAGCAAGTATGGCAGTGGAATGGGCGTATTGTGGGACGCCTACTCCGGTGTCCACAGCGCTGATCTGGTTCCCGAAATGATGGCATTCGGCGGCGCAAAACAGGAAAAACTCGCCAAGGAAATCGGCGATGTCCGGGCACGGATTTACCGCAGCCATCTAAACTGCACGATTTTCCCGAACAACAGCATTTTGACCTGCTCCGGTGTCTTCAAGGTCTGGAACCCGATCGATGAAAACACGACCGAGGTTTGGACGTATGCCATCGTGGAAAAAGACATGCCTGAGGACTTAAAGCGTCGCTTGGCTGACGCGGTTCAGCGCACTTTCGGACCAGCAGGATTCTGGGAAAGCGACGACAACGACAACATGGAGACGGAGTCGCAAAATGCCAAGAAATACCAATCCAGCAACAGTGATCTGATTGCCAATTTGGGTTTCGGCAAGGACGTCTACGGCGACGAATGCTATCCGGGCGTCGTTGGCAAATCGGCAATCGGCGAAACCAGCTATCGCGGATTCTACCGTGCCTACCAGGCTCACATCAGCAGCTCCAATTGGGCCGAGTTCGAAAATGCCTCCCGAAATTGGCACACCGAACTCACCAAGACGACTGATCGCTAATCCAGGAGCCAACCATGATGATCAATACCCAGGAAGACAAGCTGGTCTCCGCGCACGACGCCGAAGAATTTCATCGTTTCTTCGTCGGGCACGACAGCGATCTGCAGCAAGAAGTCACCACACTCCTGACCCGAGAAGCACATCTGTTGGACATTCAGGCCTACAACGCCTGGCTTGAACACTGCGTTGCCCCCGAGATCAAATACCAGGTGATCTCGCGAGAACTTCGTTCAACTTCCGAGCGTCGATACCAACTGAATGATGCGGTGAATATCTACAACGAGAACTATCAACAGCTGAAAGTTCGAGTTGAACACCAGATGGATCCTCAGAACTGGGCCAACAGCCCGAAGATGCGTTTCACTCGCTTCGTCACCAATGTCATGGCAGCCAAGGACACGGGTGCACCGGATCTGCTGCATGTCCGCTCCAACCTCATTCTCCACCGCGCCAGGCGCGGAAACCAGGTTGACGTGTTCTATGCAACGCGAGAAGACAAATGGAAACGTAACGAAGGTGGTGGCATCAAATTGGTCGAACGCTTTGTGGACTACCCGGAGCGCATTCTCCAAACCCACAACCTGATGATCTTCCTGTGAGCTCTGGGGATGCCTGCCTGGATGGCGGGCATTCGTGATTATTTTTAACGGAAATTTATTGACATGAGCACACAGCAAGTTATTGCCATCACTGGCGCCGGCTCGGGGATCGGCCTGGAACTGGTTCGATCCTTCAAAGCAGCTGGCTATTGCGTGTCCGCACTCGTTCGCAACGAGGAGCAAGAGGCGGGTCTTCGCAGTGAATTCAAAGACGACATTGAGATCGTGGCGGGCGATGTCCGTGATCACGCCACCAATGAGAAGCTGGTTAAACAGACGGTTGCCAAGTTCGGGCGCCTGGATTGCTTCATCGGAAATGCCGGGATATGGGATTACATGCTGAGCATCGATGAGCCTTGGGAGAAATTCTCGGGCAGTTTCGACGAGATATTTGACATCAACGTCAAAAGCTATTTCAGCGGCATCAGCGCGGCCTTGCCGGAGCTCAAAAAGACGAACGGATCGGTGGTGGTGACGGCTTCCGTTTCTTCCTATGCGGTCGGTGCCGGCGGTTCTTGCTACATTGCCAGCAAACATGCGGTGCTGGGCATGGTCAAGGCTTTGGCCTACGAATTGGCTCCGCACATCCGGGTCAATGGCGTTGCGCCAGGTGGCACGGTCACTTCTTTGGCTGGCCCGGCAAGCGCTGGCTTCGACAAAACCAAAATGAAAGACATGCCCGGCATCGATGACATGATCAAGGGCCTGACCCCCTTGGGGTTCGCAGCAAGGCCCGAGGACGTGGTGGCACCGTATCTTTTGCTGGCCTCCCGGGAACAAGGGAAGTTCATCACTGGCACCGTAATCGGCATTGATGGCGGCATGGCTCTCGGCCGAAAGTGAATTTTCAAACGATCCAAATTTATCACCCCCATTCCCAGGAGACAACCCATGAAGACGAAATTGTTTATCAACAACACCTGGAGCGATTCGAGTGACAAAAAGTCATTTGATCGCAAGCACCCTGTCAGTGGCGAGGTCGTGACCCAATGCGCGAACGCCACGGTGGACGATGCGGTCAATGCGGCTCGAGCCGCTCAAGAGGCGTTCAAATCTTGGAAGGCCGTTGGGCCTTCGGAGCGGCGGCGCCTTCTTTTGAAGGTGGCAGACGTCATGGAGAGCAAAACGCCCGAGTTCATCGAAGTGATGGCCAAGGAAGTGGGAGCCTCCGCGCTGTGGGCGGGGTTCAACGTGCACCTGTCGGCCAATGTATTCCGGGAAGCCGCCTCACTAGCCACCCAAATTCAAGGCGAAACCATTCCGACGGACAAGCCTGACACCCTGTCGATGACGCTGCGTCAGCCGGTTGGCCCCATCTTGAGCATCGTTCCCTGGAACGGCACCGCCGTGCTCGCGGCGCGGGCCATCGCGTATCCGTTGGTCTGCGGCAATACCGTGGTGTTCAAAGGCTCCGAGTTCAGCCCCGGCACGCACGCGTTGATCGCGAAGTGCGTACAGGAGGCCGGCCTGCCCGCTGGCGTGCTCAATTATCTGAACTCGTCCCCGGACCGCTCGCCCGATATCGCCGATGCGCTGATTTCGTCTAAAGAGATTCGTCGCATCAACTTTACGGGCTCCACTCGCGTGGGGCGCATCATCGCCCAGAAAGCGGCCCAACATCTCAAGCGCTGCTTGCTGGAGTTGGGTGGCAAGTCCCCGCTGATCGTTCTGGACGACGCGGACATCGACGCGGCGGTCAAGGCAGCGGTGTTTGGCAGTTTCCTGTTCCAAGGCCAGATCTGCATGTCCACCGAACGCCTGGTGGTCGACGAGAAGATCGCGGACGAATTTGTCGCGAAGTTCGTCGAGAAAACCAAGAAGTTGAGTGCAGGCGATCCGTGCGTGACCGGGGACTGCGTCATTGGTCCGATGGTGTCGTCCAACTCGGGGGACCGGATCAATGGCCTGTTGAAAGATGCCATCGACAAGGGTGCCAAGGTCGTGTGCGGTGGTATGGCCGAGGGTGCGGTCATGCCCGCCACGATCCTGGACCACGTGACAGCCGACATGCAGATCTACGATGAGGAAACCTTCGGTCCCATCACCGTGGTTATCCGTTGCAAGGGCGAAGCAGACGCCATCCGCATTGCCAATGACAGCGCCTACGGCCTGTCATCGGGCGTGTTTGGCCGGGACGTGAACCGGGCTCTGCGCGTGGGCATGGCGATCGAATACGGCTCGGTCCATATCAACGGGTCTACCGTGCAGAACGAGGCGCAGGCGCCTTATGGCGGCACAAAGGCCACCGGTTATGGCCGCTTCGATGGACGCGCGGTGATCGACGAGTTCACGGAGCTCAAATGGCTAACCATTGAACCGTTCGAACAGCAGTATCCCTTCTAAGCCGAAGCAACAAAGGAGTTAAACCATGAGCAAGCAAGCAGCAGTCATTGAACTAGGATACATGGGCATTTCGGTCAAGGATCCCGCAGCGTGGAAATCCTTTGCCGCAAACATGCTGGGACTTCAAGTCCTCGATGAGGGTGACAAGGATCGCTTCTATCTGCGAATGGACAATTGGCACCACCGGATCGTGGTTCATCACAACGGTCAAGATGACCTTGAATACTTAGGCTGGCGTGTCGCCGGTCAACCGGAATTCGAGGCATTGGGTCAAAAGCTCGTGGACGCAGGCTACAAAGTCCGCGTGTGCGACAAAGCCGAAGCACAAGAACGGATGGTACTGGGCCTGATGAAGACAGAAGATCCGGGGGGCAACCCGACCGAGATTTTCTGGGGACCTCGGATTGACCTGAACAATCCCTTCCACCCCGGTCGTCCCTTGCACGGAAAATTTCTAACCGGCGATCAGGGCCTAGGCCACTGCATCGTGCGTCAGAATGATGTTGAAGCGGCGCGTAAGTTCTATAGCTTGCTGGGATTTCGTGGAGATGTCGAGTACCGCCTTCCTTTGCCCAACGGCATGACGGCTGAGTTGACGTTCATGCATTGCAATGCTCGCGATCATTCCATCGGTTTCGGTTCAATGCCTGCGGCCAAGCGCCTCAATCATCTGATGATTGAATACACTCATATCGAAGATTTGGGTTACACACACCAGCTTTTCACGAAGGAAAAGATTGACATTGCCTTGCAATTGGGCATCCATTCCAACGATAAGGCGCTGACGTTCTACGGGGCAACACCTTCCGGCTGGCTGATCGAACCTGGGTGGCGAGGCGCCCCCGCCATTGCTGAATCGGAATATTACGTCGGCGACATTTTCGGTCACGCCATCGAGGCCACCGGTTATGGATTGGACGTCAAACTGAGCTAGCCATGCAAAAGATGCGAAATCGATCGCATCTGTTTTTCCCATTCTGTTCCATATAACAAAAGGAGACAATGATGATCAAAGAAGCCATTTCCCTCGCAGGACTTGGGATGCTGATGCTCAGCACCGCATATGCCGAGGATTCCCGTTGGTCATATCGCATCGGCGCCACCAACGTAGCCTTCGATGCGAGCGCCAAAGTTTCGATTGACGGAACAAGGGTTCCGGGTGGAAGCGCTGACGCTAGTGACAACAACGCTTTGACATTTGACTTCGGCTACATCATTAACGATAACTGGAACGCGCGATTAATTTTTGGCATTCCACCCACCACAAAAGTGACAGGCGCAGGCACGCTGCCTCCGATTTTGCTCGGTCGTGTTCAATATGCTCCTGCGGTTTTGTCGGCGACCTACAACCTGCCGCAGATGGGATTGATTCGCCCGTACGTGGGGGCGGGGATCAACTACACCCGAATTCTGAAAAGCAAAGATGCCAATCTGACCTCATTCGATGCAGATCATGCGTGTGGGCACCTGTGCTCCACATCGGCGCGGAAGCCGACATCAACCGCGACTGGTTTGTCAGCTTTGATCTCCGCAAACTTTATTTGAAAACAGATGCATCGGGGTTTCTTGGCCCGCAAGTCGCCACGGCCCGCGTAACATTGAATCCGTTGTTGACCTCGATTGCGATTGGTCGGAGATTTTGATCGGCCCACTTTGATTCCCAAGTTCTATTTACACCACCATTTTTAAAGGATATTTGAATGACAAGAAAGACCAGCAAAGCGACGCGCCTGACTGCAGAGGATATTCAAGGCGTATGGGTCATTATGCCGACCCCCTCCACTCCGGATGCCTCGGACTGGCGCAGCACGCACACGGTTGATCTCGACGAGACGGCCCGGATTGTCGAGGAGTTGATTGCGGCCGGCGTCAATGGCATTCTGAGCCACGGCACCTTTGGCGAATGCGCGACGCTGACGTGGGAGGAGAAGCGGGATTTTGTTTCAACGGTCGTCGAAACCGCCCGTGGTCGAGTGCCCTACTTCTGCGGCACAACAGCCTTGAATACCCGTGAAGTTATACGCCAGACCCGCGAAGTGATGGACATTGGTGCCCAAGGAACCATGCTCGGCGTGCCGATGTGGGTGAAGATGGATCTGCCCACCGCCGTGCAGTTTTATCGCGATGTGGCGGAAGCGGTGCCAGATGCTGCCATCGCTGTTTATGCCAACCCGGAGGCTTTCAAATTTGATTTTCCTCGCCCGTTTTGGGCCGAAATGTCCAAAATCCCGCAAGTTGTTACAGCCAAGTACTTGGGCATCGGAATGCTGGACTTGGATCTGAAATTGGCTCCAAATATTCGCTTCCTTCCGCATGAGGATGACTATTACGCTGCGGCCCGAATCAATCCTGAGCGCATGACCGCCTTCTGGTCCAGCGGCTCCATGTGCGGTCCAGCGACTGCCCTCATGCTTCGTGATGCGGTGACACAGGCCAAGACGACCGGTGACTGGACCAAGGCCAAGGCCATTTCAGATGACATGCGCGCTGCCGACGCCACACTGTTTCCACGCGGCGATTTCTCGGAATTCTCGAAATACAACATTGGTCTCGAAAAAGCACGAATGGACGAGGCGGGTTGGCTCAAAGCGGGGCCGTGCCGGCCACCCTATACGCTGGTACCAGATGAATACCTTGCAGGTGCTCGAAAATCAGGCAACGCCTGGGCCGCACTGCATACCAAGTACGCCGAGGAATTGAAGAAAACCAAAACGGCAACCGGCTCGAAAAAGAAGTGAGGCGAGGCCAGGTCCTGAGTCAGATATCTCCGATCAGCAAAGCTGGCTGATCTGGGCGTCCTCTGGATTGGAGGAATCGGCGAGTATCAAATATGCGAGTACGCCGTAAAAGCGCCAAGAGCGCGGGATGTGGCGCTTGCCCTGAAGCAGCTCCACATTTCTGCCGTCTTTTTTTGGGAGAGCCTGAGCATGATGGTTGATTTTTATTTCGATTTTTTGAGCCCCTTTTCGTACCTGGCAAACCACCGTTTGTCGGTGCTAGCGGGGCGTTATGGATTCCCCATCCAGTATCACGCCATTGATTTGGCGCGAGCAAAGACGGCCATTGGCAACATCGGGCCGTCCAATCGGGATCTCAAGGTCAAGCTTGACTACTTAAAGGTGGATTTGCAGCGATGGGCCGATCTCTATAGGATTCCGTTGGTTTTCCCCCCTAACTTCAACAGCCGCCGGGTGAATGCCGGACTGTATTACCCGGCAGCCAGGGAGCGAGCCGCTGAATATGTTCGCCTTGTTTTCGATTCGGCTTGGGGGAAAGGGTGGGCACTGGATGCTGATAGCTTGCTGGCTGAGGTATGCGACAAGCTAAACTGGGATCTCGGTGAATTTGAAGATTTTTTGAACAGCGAAAATGCCGCCAAGGCATACGACGAAGAGACGCAGGCGGCCATTGACCGAAAGGTTTTCGGGGTTCCCACCGTGTTTTGGGATGATCAAATGTGGTGGGGAAATGACCGCCTTTTCATGCTTGAGAGCAGGTTGCAAAAGGAAACGCAACCATAAATTCTCAGTGCATCGATTTTTCTGATTTTTCAACCACGCCTTGATTTTAAGGAGTCTCATGAAGCTTTATTACAGCCCCGGCGCATGTTCATTGTCGCCTCACATCATCCTTCGTGAAGGTGGATTTGACTTTCAGCTAGAAAAGGTTGATCTCGGCACCAAGGTGACTGAGACTGGTGTTGATTACAAGACCGTCAATCCCGTGGGCAGTGTCCCCGCTTTGCAAATGGATGATGGGCAGGTGCTCACCGAAGGGCCGGCCATCGTTCAATACCTCGCTGACCGTGTGCCAGAAAAATGCCTGGCACCGGCAGCTGGCTCGCTGGAGCGTTACCGACTGATGGAATGGCTGAATTTCATCTCCACCGAATTGCATAAAAGCTTCGGAGCGCTGTTCAGCCCGGTGTTTCCACAGGATGCCAAGCCAGTCATCAAGGCCCAATTGGAAAGCCGTCTTGCCCATACCGAGCAGATGCTCGGTGACAAGGTTTGGGCCATGGGGAACGACTTTTCCGTGGTGGACGCCTACTTGTTTACTGTGCTTGGCTGGGGGGCTTACGTGAATGTGGACCTTTCGCCTTGGCCCGGCCTGCAAGGCTACCTCAACCGCGTGGCTGAACGTCCAGCAGTCCGGGCCACATTGTCGGCTGAAGGTTTGATCTGATTTTTTTAGAGAAATAAATAAAGCATGGCCAGCCTCCATGAGCGGCCAGCCATGCCGCGGGGCAGCCGTGGGCAGCGGCCTCGATCAAATGTCGATGCACACAGATTACGAGCCCCTTTTTCCGACTGCGGTCGGATTCAGAAATTGCCGATACTTGCTTTGGTCTGATCGAAGCGTGAGGGATATCGGCTTCCCCTATCCACATGCTTGATGAAGAGGAGCGTATCACCATGAGTCACGAACTTGGCCGACTGGAAGACCTGCCGCAGGACTACCGAGACGAACTCAAACAACTTAACCTGGTGCCGCTATGGCCCAGCCTACGCGCGGTGCTGCCGCCCAATGTCCCGACCCGCCAGACGCAGCCGACTTACTGGTCCTACCAGACGCTCAAGCCGCTGCTGCTCAAGGCCGGTGAGCTGACCCCCATTGAGAAGGCCGAGCGCCGCGTGCTGGTGCTGGCCAACCCCGGCCACGGCCTGGAGAAGATGCAAGCCAGCGCCGCCATATACCTGGGCATGCAGTTGCTGCTGCCCGGCGAGTGGGCGCCCAGCCACCGCCACACCCCCAACGCGGTGCGCATGATCGTGGAGGGCGAGGGCGCCTACACCACCGTGGATGGCGAGAAGTGCCCCATGAGCCGGGGTGACCTCATCCTCACGCCCACCGGCCTGTGGCACGAGCACGGCCACGACGGCAACGAGCCCGTGGTGTGGCTCGATGTGCTGGACCTGCCGCTGGTGTACTACATGGAGGCCAGCTACCACATCGACGGCGAGCGCCAGCAGGTCGACCCCGGCCGGGGCGACTGCGCCTGGACCCGTGCGGGCGTGGTGCCAACCCCCGTGTTCCAGCGCAGCGACAAGCGCTATCCTCTCTTGCGCTACCCTTGGGCCGACACCCGTGCCGCCCTGCTGTCGCTGGCGGCCGACCAGCCTGAGCAGGAATGCGTGCAGGTCACCTACGTCAACCCCGAAACGGGTGACGACGCCGAGAACATCCTGGGCTTCTACGCCCTGATGCTCAAGCCCGGCCAGACCCTGCGCCTGCCCGTGCGTTCGCCCGCCGTGGTGTTCCACCAGATCGAAGGCCGCAGCGAGGCGCGCATCGCCGAGTCCACCTTCGCCCTGAGGGAAGCCGATACCTGCTGCGCCCCCGGCTACACCGAGGTGACGCTGAAAAACCTCTCAGCCGACCAGCCGTCCTTCATCTTCATGGCCGACGAATCGCCCCTGCACCGCAAGCTGGGCGTCTTTGAAAACCGCGGCTGAGCCGCCGCGAAGCACCACACAACAGGAAAGCAAGTGAGCAACTACCTCTGGAACCCGCCTCCCGTCCAGTCTCTGCCCGTTCGTGGCAAGACCGAGCGCTTCCCCATCAACCGCATCTTCTGCGTCGGCCGCAACTACCACGCCCACGCGGTGGAAATGGGCCGTCCGGTCGACAAAAGCGTCGAACAAGCGTTCTACTTCACCAAATCGCCACAAACCCTGGTGGAAAGTGGTGCGACCGTGGCCTACCCGCCGCGCACCAGCAACTACCACTACGAGATGGAGCTGGTGCTGGCGATCGGCAAGCCCGGCTTCCGCGTCAGCGAAGACCAGGCGCACGAGTTGATTTACGGCTACGCCGCCGGCCTGGACATGACCCGGCGCGACCTGCAACTGGTGGCACGCGACAAGGGCCGCCCCTGGGACACCGGCAAGGACATCGAGGAAGGCTCGGTCTGCTCCGAGATCGTGCCGATGCAAGGCGTGGTGGTGGAGCAGGGCGCGATCGCCCTGGAAGTCAACGGCCAGACCAAACAGTCGTCCAACGTGGACAAGCTGATCTGGAACGTCCGCGAGATCATTGCCGACCTCTCCACCTACTACCACTTGCAACCCGGCGACCTGATTTACACCGGCACGCCCGAAGGCGTGGGCGCCGTGGTGGCGGGTGACAAGATCATCGGCCGTGTGGAAGGCATTGCCGAGATCAGCCTGACCGTCGGCCCGGCCGAGTGAGCCTGCACGCGATGAAGCTGTACAACTTCTGGCGCAGCGGCACGTCACACCGGCTGCGCATCGCGCTCAACCTCAAGGGCGTGCCCTACGAGTACCTGGCCGTGCACCTGGGCAAGGAAGAGCACCTAAAGGACGCCTTCAAGGCGCTGAACCCACAGCAGTTGGTGCCCGCGCTGGACACGGGCGCGCAAGTGCTGATCCAGTCGCCGGCCATCATCGAATGGCTGGAGGAACAGTACCCCACGCCCGCGCTGCTGCCGGCCGACGCCGACGGCCGCCAACGGGTGCGCGCGCTGGCCGCCATCGTGGGCTGCGACATCCACCCCATCAACAACCGCCGCATTCTGGAGTACCTGCGCAAGACGTTCGGCGCCGACGAGGCCGCCATCAACGCCTGGTGTGGCACCTGGATCAGCGCCGGTTTCGATGCCTACGAAGCACTGCTGGCGGTCGACCCGAAGCGCGGCCGCTACAGCTTTGGCGACACACCCACGCTGGCCGACTGCTACCTGGTGCCGCAGGTGGAAAGCGCCCGCCGCTTCCAGGTGGACCTGACGCCCTACCCCCTGATCCGCGCAGTGGACGCGGCCTGCGGCGAGTTGGACGCATTTCGGCGCGCCGCGCCAGCTGCTCAACCTGATTCGGCTTGACGAAAAATACGCCGCCTTCGCCCTAATAAACAGTTCGTAGCCCTGCCCAGTGACAAGTATCAATGAGCAATAGTGAAAATGTAAGGGGAAAGATTATGAAACATATTCTGACCCGACGAGCAGCCCTGAGCACTTTGGGCTCCCTTGGAATCGGGGGCCTTCCGGGCATGAGCTTGGCGCAATCCGGCCCTGGCGTGGCCACGATCGTGATTGGACTCGCCGCAGGCGGAGCGACCGATATGGCTGCCCGCCGGTTGTCTGAGGGAATGCGCGGTGCCTATGCTTCCAGTGTGCTCGTCGACAACCGCACGGGGGCGGGTGGTCGAATTGCGATCCAGCATGTTAAGGCCGCGGCACCAAACGGCGCGACACTTCTGCTGACGCCTGCATCCATGATGACGCTATACCCTCACACGTACAAAGATCTGGGATATGACCCGGTCAAGGACTTTGTGCCGGTCGGTATGGTTTCGACAAGCGAGGTTGGGTTTGCGATCGGGCCCGCTGTCCCGGAATCGGTTGGTAGCCTCAACGACTACTTGGCCTGGATCAAGAGTAACCCTGATTCTGCCACGTTTGGCCATGGTGCCACCGGCTCTGGACCGCATTTCTTGGGCGAGCTGCTCGGGCGGCTTTTGGGCGTGAAAATGGTGCAGACAGGCTTCCGCGGTTCCCAGCCTGCGATTGTGGACCTGTTGGGGGGGCACATCCCGGCGGTGGCCGCGCCCTTGGGTGAGTTCCTCCCTCACATGAAGACCGGCAAGATCCGGGTGCTGGGCGTGACTGGCGCCAACCGCTCTCGTTTCCTGACCAACGTCCCGACCTTCAAGGAGCTCCACATCGCCTTGAGTGAGATGACCGAGTGGTTCGGGGTATTCATGCCCGCAGGCACGCCCGCGCAAGCGGTCCAGCAAGCCAGCGCTGCCATGAAGTCGGCTGTTGCAAACCCGGAACTGGTCAAGGCCTACGCCATGATGGGCATGGAGGCTGGTTGGAGTTCGCCTGAAGGCTTGTCCGATCGATTGAAAAACGACATCAAACGCTGGCAAGCAGTCGCTGAGAAAATTGGTTTTACCGCGCAGTCTTGAGCAGAGGGGGGGCACCATGATCAAACGCCGTGAGTGGATGAAAGCCGCGGGATTTGCCACCTTATCGCTCGGCACTGTAAGAAGCGTCAAAGCCCAACCGGTACCAAAATTACTCAAGATCATCAACGGCTTCCCACCCGGAGGAGTCGTCGATGCGGTTGCACGCCGGGTGGCAGAAGGATTGGCGGTGACGGAACCCGGGGTTAACGTGATCGTTGACAACCGTGTCGGAGCGGGTGGGCGGATAGCTGTGTCCGCCGTCAAGGCAGCCGTCGACGATGGCAGCACCTTGTTGTTCACACCAGACGCCGTGCTGTCCTTGTACCCTTTCGTCTACAGCAAGTTGGACTACGATCCGTTCGCGGATCTGGCTCCCGTAGCCACCGTAGCCACTACGACTGACGCCCTTGCGCTGGGTCCCTTGGTACCGCCTTCCGTGCGTGGGCTCCGGGATTTCCTGGCCTGGGCCAAGGAGCACCCTGAACACGCAAGTTTCGGATCTCCCGGTACCGGTACACCATTGCATCTCTTGGGGGCGCTGGTAGCCAAGGAGGCTGGCGTCTATCTCAGGCACGTGGCTTATCGTGGCGCCGCGCCTGGAGTTACCGATCTGATCGGTGGGCAGATTGCATGCATGGCTGCGCCTACGGGGACGTTCTTGTCTTTCCAAAAGGCGGGGAAATTGCGCATCATCGCAACCTCTGGGCCGCAGCGAACACCCTTCACGCCCGACACTCCCACATTTGCAGAGCAAAAGTTCGGTGCAGACTACCCCGCTGGCGATCAGTGGCTCGGCTTTTTTGCTCCATCAGGCGTTTCGCCCCAAACCGTTTCACGCCTTCATCAAATGGTTGCCGAAGCCGTCAATCGCAAGGCGGTTGCGGAGGCTCTTGCCTCCCTGGGCTTGGTAGCACACAGCTTAACGCCGCAGGCCATGGCGTCCAGCCTGCGAAAACAACATGAAAAGTGGTGGGAAGTTGTCAGACGCGTGGGCTTCACCGCCGAGTCTTGAGATGCCATTAACCTCTCGTTTCATCCGCCCACTTTCGCGGCACGCAGTGCTTCGATCTGCTCCTCCAGCGGGCCCCAAACGGGCGAACTCGACATTGCCGCAGTGCTTGCACGCATCGAGCACCGCCGCACGCTTGTCCGTCAGGACCTGGGCTTCCCAGCGCTCGTTGAAATTGCCGACCTTCTGGGCACCTGGCGCAGTTGAATCGGGCTAACTGTCATGACCCTGGCGGGTCACCCTGGATGATGGAAGACACTGTGGGCGTGCAGGCCAGCACGGGTAGAGGTCGGTCAATTCTTTGATGGCACTCGACCGCGATCGCTAACTTGCCCCGTTGCCGACCACTCCTACCCAGTCGGCCCTGAACAACTCGTTTTAGCCGCGAGCCAGCGCGGAGCGGCGCGAAGTCAAGGCGGTGAGCGGCGATGTTGACGTGGGTGCCGGCAAGGCCAGCGTGGCGGTCATGGCGATCAGTCCGAGCAAGGCGCAATAAAGCACCCGCAGGTGCCGCAGGATCATCCGCAAGTTGTGCCCGGCGCCGCACAGCAGAGCGTGCAGCGCGTCGCCACCCGCGCCCTTGAGCCAGTTCTTGCCCAGTAGGCCGTCGGCCTTCATGTGTCCGATCATGGGCTCGACCACCTGACGCCGCTTGAGCAGCTTCTTCAGCCGCTTGGGCAACTTGCGCGTATGACTGATCAGCAGTCGCGCCCAACACGCGGGCTCGACACCGCGGTAGCCACGGTCGGCCAGCGCGATCTTGGGTGTGTGGCCGGTGAGGATCTCGACCAGCTCGAGCTGGCTGTCCACCGTGTGGCCGTCATACGGGTTGCCGGGCATGGAGCGCATGCCCACCACCAGGCCCTCTTTGGCCGTCACTGCGATGGACACTTTCACGCCGAACTCGTAGGGCGTTCTGGCTTTGCCCTTGGCGATGCACTCTGCCTCGGGCGCGTGCAGCGCATACAGCTTGTTCTTGTCGCCGCGCTTTTGCGCGTGCAGTCGAGTGGCGATGTCGAGTTTGGCCTTCAGCCCAGCTCCGATCTCACCGGCCTTGCGTTGCACGTCGCGGATGACCCGGCCCAGCCAAGTCCTCAGCTTCCTGATCTCGCGCTGCATGCGCCGGTACTGCTTGGCATGGGCGTAGCGGCCGGCCTGGTGCTCGGCAGCCTTGCCGACCCGGGCGTAGCTCTGGCGCAGGTCGATCCCAGCTGCGTATTCCGGCGAACGTGATCACGCATTTCGGCGGATCGTGATCATG
>NZ_JBQYLP010000081.1:0-22066 GCF_052683555.1 Burkholderia sp. BC1 | reverse complement strand
GTGATGGTGTGGCGCGTGCGGAGGCTTCGCGAACCGATGCGGCGGCGCGCGACGGGCGGGCGCCCGCGCAACCGTAGCCGTGCACGCCGCACGCCGCGCTATCCGCGAGCGATGACAAAGCCATTTTCTCTACGGCAGCCGGCCCACCGACGCCGATTGCGCCGAGCGCGCGCCGGGCGATAGCGCGCGTGCTCGAGGCGCGCCGAGGCGTTCCTCTAATGCAGGTCCTTGACCTTGAAGTGAAGTTCAAGCCTAGAGTGCCGGCTGAGGGTCTTTGAGCCGGCGGGCTTGCGGTGTAGCGCCTGCCGCGACGAATCAGCGAGGAGAGGCAGGACATGGACATGCGCACCGGCACCACGCCAGTCGAACTCGGCTCGCCCACGGCCGACGTGCCCGCAGGCGGCTACTACGACCGCTTCCGGATGAATCCCGATCTCGACGGGGTCGCGCGCGACCCGGCCGCCGGCAATGTCGACTTCTTCCGGCGCATGCCAAAGCGCATCGTGGAATCGTCGGTCGGCGCCATCCGGGCGCCGAATTTCTACTACCGTTCCGGCAGCGTGCAGCTGCTGTTCGTCGCGCCGTTCGCAGTGCTGAGCGCGCGTTATCCCATCGTGTCGCCAAGGAATCATCGATGACCCAATCCTCCTACGACCTCGTGGTGTTCGGCGCGACGAGCTTCGTCGGCCAGATCCTCACGCGCCATCTGGCCGAACATCTCTCGAGCGGCGCCGACACGCTGCGCTGGGCGATTGCCGGCCGCTCCGAAGCGAAGCTTGCGCAGCTGCGCGATTCGCTCGGCGACGCGGCGCGCACGCTGCCGATCCTCGTCGCCGACGCGTCCGACGACGTGCAACTGCAGGCGCTCTGCGCGCAGACGCGCGTCGTCGTGTCGACCGTCGGCCCGTATGCGCTGTACGGCGAGCCGCTCGTGCGCGCCTGCGCGCAAAGCGGCACCGACTATTGCGATCTGACGGGCGAGACGCAGTGGATCAAGCGCATGATCGACCGATACGAAGCAGCGGCCACGCAGTCGGGTGCGCGCATCGTGCATTGTTGCGGCTTCGATTCGATTCCGTCGGATCTTGGCGTGTACGTCCTTCAGCAACACGCGCTGCACGAATGGGGCGCGCCGGCCGAGCACGTGACGATGCGCGTCAAGACCTTGAAGGGCGGCGCGTCGGGCGGAACGGTCGCGAGCATGATCAATGTCGTTCGCGAGGCCGCGGCCGATCCGGCGCTGCGCCGCATGCTGCTCGATCCGTATGCGTTGTGCCCGCGCGATCATCGCTTCACGGTGCGTCAGCATGCGGTTCGGTCGGCCGAATTCGATCGCGACTGCGACGCGTGGATCGCACCGTTCGTGATGGCGGCCGTCAACGAGCGCGTCGTGCACCGTTCGAACGCGCTGGCCGGCGACGCATACGGCAGCGGCTTCCGCTACGACGAAGCGATCGTGATGGGGCGCGGCATCCGCGGCAGCGTCGTTGCGCGGGCGACCGTCGTCGCGCTCGGCGCATTCATGGCCGGCGTGCTCGTGAAGCCCGTGCGCAGCGCGATGGAGCGTTTCCTGCTACCGAAGCCCGGCGAAGGGCCGAGCCTCGCCGCGCAGCGCGCGGGCAGCTTCGATCTGCGCTTCTTCGGTCACGCACCGGACGGGCGGATCGTGCGCCTGAAGGTGACCGGCGATCGCGATCCCGGTTACGGGTCGACGGGCAAGATGCTCGGGCAAGCGGCGATCTGTCTCGCGCTCGACTGCCGCGCAGGCAGCGACGGCACGCGCGGCGGCGGGTTCTGGACGCCCGCGACGATGTTCGGCGAGCGTCTCGTCGAACGGCTCGTCCGGCATGCGGGCCTGCGTTTCGACGCGATCTGAGCCGATTCCGCAACGACGTGTGCGGTGCCGATGCGGCACCGCCGCGCACCGCCGCGCACCGCCGCGACGCGTCGCGAAATCGCCGGCCGATGCGGCACCGCCCGGCCGGCGCATGCGATGCGTTGCGTTTCGTTGCGTTGTGCGCGCGCTGACGGCTACAGCAGCGCCGCGACCTGCTCGGCCGTCGCCTTCGCCGACTGCGGATTCTGTCCCGTCACGAGCCGCCCGTCGACGACGACGTTCGACGTAAACGGCAGCAGCGCCTTCTCATAGCGCGCGCCGCGCCGTTTCATCTCCTCTTCGACGTTGTACGGCACCTTGTTCGCGACGCCGGCCAGCACCTCCTCGATCCACGCGTAGCCCGTGAGCCGGCGTCCGGTCACGAGCAGCGACCCGTCGGACAAGCGCGTGTTCAACAGCCCGCAATAGCCGTGGCAGACCGCCGCGACGATGCCGCCGCGTTCGTAGATTTCTCGCGTGAGCCGCTGCAGCCCTGCATCGTCGGGGAAGTCCCACATCACGCCGTGACCGCCGGTGAAGTAGATCGCATCGAACGCGGCCGCGTCGATGTCGTCGGGGCGTGCGGTGTTGGCGAGCAGCGTCTGATGGGCCGGATCGGCGCGCCATGCTTTCGCGGCCGCGTCCGCGTGCGGCCATTTGAGCGAACGCGGCTCGAGCGGCGACACGCCGCCTTTCGGACTGACGAGCTGCTGCGTGTATCCGCGCGCGGCGAAGATGTCGTACGCGTGCGTCAGTTCGGCGAGCCACAGGCCGGTCGGCTGCGACGGGTCGGCGTAATGCGCGATGTTCGTGACGACGTGGAGGATGCGTCGGGTCATGTTCGGTAGTCCTGTCGCGATCGGCCACGGGCCGTCGCGGATCGCGCGACGCGGTTTGCCGCAGGGCAGGGCGCGTACCGGTGGCCTCGGTACGCGTGCGGACCTTAACCATAACCTTCAAGCGAAGTTCAAGGTCAAGCGGTTTGCGCGGCTGCGGTCGATGCGTCGTTGGCCATGTAAGGCCGAGCGATCGCGTCGTGTCTCGGCGTGCTCGGTGAGGCGTTGCATGCTGCGCGTTTCACCGGTGGCGACGTGACGTGCGTTTTTGAAAGTCGAAGTTACGGATCAAAATGAGGTCGTTATGATAAGAATACTTATCCCGATGAATGCGAATATCGGCGTGACGCGCCCGCCATGTTCGGGAAAATTTCGCGTCGGCGCGGCAGCGCATCGGCTGCGGTGCCGCACCGGCGCATACGCAGGAACGTCAGGGACGTCACGCGACGGTCCCGATCGCGATTCCCGCGCGCCGCGCATCATTCCGCAAACAGATCCGGCCCGAACACCTCGTAATGAATCCGCGCTTCCGGAATGTCGAGCCGTTTCAACGCATCGTGCTGCAGCCGCATGAACGGCACGGGCCCGCAGATGTAGTAATCGGCGTCCGGCAGCAGGATCGCATCCTTGATCGCATTCACGTCGACGAGGCCCGCATGGTCGTAGTCGCGCCCGGGGAGGTCCTGCGGAAGTGGATCGTCGTAGAACACGATCAGACTGAAATTCGTATGCGTGCGCGCGGTTTCGCGCAGCCGGTCGCGCATCGCGTGCACGCCGCTGTTGCGCGCACCGTGGACGAACACGACCTGCCGCTTCGGATCCTGGATCGCGCGCTTGAGCATGCTGATCATCGGCGTGAGCCCGACGCCGCCGCTGATCAGCACGATCGGCGTGCTCGCATCGACGTCGATATGGAAGCAGCCGTAAGGCGCGGCGAGGCGGATCTCGTCGCCGACGTTGACGTGATTGTGCAGCAGGCACGACACATGGCCGGGCGGATAGGGGCCGCCGCCTTCGCGCTTCACCGAAATCCGGTACGTGCGGCCGTTCGGCATGTCGGACAGGCTGTACTGGCGGATCTGCTGCAGGCCGAGCGTCGGCACGTCGACCGCCACGCTCACGTATTGACCGGGCTCGAAATTGGCGACCGGCCGGCCGTCGGCCGGCTCCAGCACGAACGACGTGATCACGCTGCTTTCCGGCCGCTTGTCGCGGACGATGAAGCTCCGCCAGCCGGTCCAGCCGCCGACGCGCGTCGCCGACTGCTCGTACAGCCCGCTTTCCATCCCGGCGAGCAGATCGGCGAGGTTGCCGTACGCCTGCGCCCACGCGGAGATGATCTCGTCGGTGGCCGCATCGCCGAGCGTCTCCTTGATCGCGCCGAGCAGATGCTCACCGACGATCGGATAGTGTTCGGGACGCACGCCGAGACTCGCGTGCTTGTTCGCGATGTTCTTCAGCACGGCCGCGAGGCTACCCGGATCCTCGATGTTTTCCGCATACGCGTACACCGCGCGCGCAAGCGCCTGCTGCTGCTGGCCCTGTTCCTTGTGCGTCATGTTGAACACGTTTTTCAGTTCCGGGTGCGCGTCGAACAGGCGCCGGTAGAAGCACTGGATGATGTCGTAGCCGTGTTGCGCCAGCACGGGGGCCGTCGCCTTGACGATGTCCTTCGTTTGCTGCGTCAGCATGAGCGAACTCCTTTCAAGTGGCAGGGAAGCGGCTTGGGGAAGCCGGTGCGGCTAGGTGCGCTCGGCGAGCACTTCGTCGGCAAGCGTCGCGACTTCGTCGACGGTTACGTCGTCGACGAAGCTGTCGTCGTGCGCGCAGCGCGACGTCAAATTCGGCTCGCCGCAGACCGGGCAGACGATGCGCGCCGACACCGCCGCGCGACAGCGGCCCTGCGCAAGCGGCAAGGCCTGCAGCGCATTGGTGAACCAGAATATGCCGACGCACGGCGTGCCGAGCGCGGCCGCGAGATGCAGCGGCCCCGTGTCGTTCGACAGCATCAGCGCCGCGTGTTCGAGCAGCGCCGCGAGGCCGCCGATGTCGAGCGCGCCGGCCAGATCGAGCGCGGGCGCGTGCATCGCGTCGAGCACCGCGCGCACGAGCGGCCGCTCCTGCGCGGTGCCGACCACCGCGATGCGCAGTCCGCGCGCCGCGAGTCGGTCGGCGACCGCCGCGAAATGCCGCGGCGACCAGCGCCGCCGCGGATCGCGTGCGGACGGCTGCACGACGACGAGCTCGTGCAGCTGCGCCGCGATGTCGGGCGGCAGTGCCGCGCGCATCGCGTGGCGGTCGCGCTCGATCACGGCGAGGTCGGGGCCGGCCGGCCACAGCGTCGCGCCGGCCAGGCTCACGATCTCGAGCGCGAGCAGGCGCCGGTTCTGCCAGCGGCCGTAGGGCGTCCAGCGATCGAGCGGCGGCGCGCCCGGCGCGCACGCGCCGACGGCGATCCGTGCACCGAGCGCGCGCGTGAACGGATTGGCCTGCGCGCCGCCGCCGTACAGCTGCACCGCGACATCGAACGGCGGATCGTCGGCACGCACGCGAAACATCCGGTCAATGGGCGGCGCGTCGGGCGGCAGCGGGCGGCCCGGATCGACGGCGGCCGGCCGGACGCGCACCACGTCGATCGGGCCCGGCCGATCGCGGAAGAACGACGCATGCCAGTCGAGCCCGACATAGACGATGCACGCGTCGCGGTAGGCGACGCGCAAGGCGCGCAGCGCCGGCAGCGTCATCATTGTGTCGCCGAGCGCGTCCGGGCCGACCACCGCGATCGACCGGACGTCGCCGATATGTCCGTCAACGGATCGCATGAGCGGCTTCGTCGATCAGGTGCGCGAGCACGAACGGCGCATCGACGTCCCGCTCGCGCACGGTCGTCGGCAGTTCCGCGTGATACGCGCCGGACGGAAACAGGCCGCAGCCGCCGAAGCGCGCCATCACGCGCAGTTGCGCCAGCACGTCCTCGCCGCAATGCCGCGCCGGCAGTGCGCGCCAGAATTCGAAGCCGCCGCTCGCACGCAGCTTCGCGGTATCGAACAGCACGCAGCCGCCGACCCAGGCGACGCGGTAGACGCGCGACGCGTTGCGCGGCACGCGCAGCCGGCATTGCGCGTGGTACAGATTCGCTGCGCTGTGCAGATGATGACGCGCCCATTCGGGACCGCCGGGCACGAGCACCTCGGGCCTCACGCGACCGTCCCAGAACTCGACGTGCTGATGGTGCGCGCGCACGTCGCCGATATGGCTGAGCCCGTGCAGCGCGGAGCCGACGAAGCCGCACCGCTGCGTGTCGAGCGCGTGCACGAGGCGCGCGACGAGATCGGCTTCGAGAATCACGTCGTCGTCGACGAACAGGCAGCGCGGCGCACGCGCATGCGCCAGCAGGAACGCGCGCTGTTCGGCGAGCCCGATCGCCGGCACGTGGCGCTCGAGCTGCACGTCGACGCCCTGTGCGCCGGCGAAGCGCACGGCGGCACGCAGCAGCGCATCGTCGGCAGCCGCGACCGCCGATTGATCGGAGACGACGACGCGCAACGGCCGGTGCGTTTGCAGCGCGACAGTCGTCAGCGTCAAAGCAAGCGCGTGCGGGCGGTCGCAGGTCGGAATCAGCACGTCGACGGCGTGCGATGCCGGCCGTGTCGGCGATGGGCGGGCGATCGTGTCGTGCGTGTCGTCCGCGCCGTGCACTGCGTGGCGCGACGCGGCTGCGTGCGCGTCGGCGGCCGAGCCGCGTGGCACACCGGGAGGCGGGCCCGGCGGCGTCGGCGGCGCATCGGGCGGGACGTCCATCGGCGGCGTCGGCGGCATGTCGGGCGGGACATCGGTCGGCCGTGTCGGCGGCGGGTCGTCGGGTGCGGCCGGTTCGGGCGCTTCGTCACGCGTCGGCTCGGCCGGTGCAGCAGTCGGTGCTGCAGCCGAGGCGACCGGTCCCGCGTTCGCGGCCGCCGTATCGTTCGCGACTTGGCCGCCCAGATACGGATTCAGCGCCGGATCGTTGTACATCTTGAACTGCCGATACACCTTGAAGCGCGCCGTGCCGGCCGCCGCGTCGGCGAGCAGCGCATCGAGGCACGCGGCGAGATCGGTGCGCTGCTCGCGCAGGCGTTCGAGTTTCGCGCGGCACGATGCGCGATGCGCGGCGTCGACATCGTCCCGCGCGACGTGCAGCCCCATGTGGTGAATCTTCAGCGCGAGGATCGACAGCCGGTCGATGATCGAGCCGGCCGTTTCGCTGTTGAGCCGCGCATCCGCGTGTGCGGGCGGCAGCGCGGC
Organism: Burkholderia sp. BC1; assembly: GCF_052683555.1. Lineage (NCBI taxonomy): Bacteria > Pseudomonadati > Pseudomonadota > Betaproteobacteria > Burkholderiales > Burkholderiaceae > Burkholderia > Burkholderia sp. BC1. The sequence goes on along the minus strand of NZ_JBQYLP010000081.1, from coordinate 15,070 downwards.
GAGCAGCACCTCGTCGAGCGCCTCGACCGCGTCGTTGCGTTGCTGGTTCAGCCGATCGATCGCGCGCTTGTTCTCGACGATCGCGCGATCGGCCACGTCGCGGCGCCGCGCTTCGTCCTCGTGGCGCCACAGCGACGCATTGCAGTCGTGATTGCGATGGATCTGCCGCCACGCGGGACCGACGTCGTCGATGGTCGCACCGCAGTCGTCGACGCGCGCGAGCAGCGCCGCATCGTGGAAGTACGTGATGTCGGCGGCATGGATCGGTTGCATCGGCCTCTCCTCAATCGGTTCGGACGCGCGGCGCTAGCGCGCGGACACGTCGTCGCGCGGCGGCGACAGCGCGGCCGCCGCGTGTGCGCGCGCATCGCGCGACAGCAGCATGCAGCCCGCTTCGAGCACGTCGTTTGCGCGCGTCGCGTCCGGGTCGCGCACGCACACGTGGCGATTGCGGTCGAGCGGCGCCCAGCGCTCGGGGTCCGCGCGGCCGAACACGACGACGCTCGGCACGCGCAGCGCGGCCGCGAGATGCGACACGCCGGTGTCGTTGCAGAGCAGGAGCCGCGCACGCGCGATCAGCGCGGCCATCGCGCCGATCGACAGCCCGCAGGTCGCGTCGATCGTGTCGCCGCCCGTGCGCGCGGCGACATGACGCGCGAGCGGCTGCTCGGCCGCGGACCCGGTCAGCACGATCGTCAGCCCGTGACACGCGGCGAGATGGCGCGCGACGTGCGCGAACGCGTCGGGCGGCCAGCGCTTGTGTGCGGCGCTCGCGCCCGGATGCACGCAGAGCAGCGGCCGGTTGCCGAGTCGCGCGAGCAGCCCGCTGTCGCGCAGCTCCGCGTGGTCGGCCGGCGTCAGCGGAAATTCGAGGTGCGATGCGTCGGTCGACGGTGTCGCTGCGCCGAGTGCACGTACGAGCTGCAGCAGGCGCAGCGGCTCGGGGCCGCGGTCCGGATAGGGCAGCCACGCACGCGTCGCGGGCACGGCATCGGTGCGCGTGAAGCCCGCGACGGCCCGCGCGCCAAAACGGCCGACGATCGCGTTCGTCACGCGGCCGTCGCCGTGCATCTGGATCGCGAGATCGGGTTGCCAGCGCGCGAGCGTCGCGCCGAAGTCCGCGCGTGCCGCGTCGTCGACGGTGTGCTCCGGCAGCCGCGCATCGCCGGGAAAAACCGCGATGTCGTCGACGTAGCGATCGTAGCGGCGCATCCACTGCGCGGCCGACGGCAGCGTGACGAGCCCGATCGCGGCCGCCGGCTGCGCGTCGCGCAGCGCGCGCAAGGCGGGGACGGCGCACAGCATGTCGCCGAGCCGCAGCGCACGGAACACGACGATCGAGCGCAGCGGGCGCGCGAGCGGCGGTGTATCGGCGATGCGCTGCTGCATCGACGCGGCAAACGGGATCACGGACATGACGGACGCGGTTAGCAAGCGCCGCAGGCGGGCGCGACGGCGTGCGGGCCCGCATCGGCCGTACCTGCCTCGCGGGCCGCGCGCCGCGCGGCGCCGGCATGCGCGAGCGGCACGCCGTGCAGCGGCCGTGCCACGCGCGCGCGTGCGCGCGGCGCGGATGCCGCGCTGCGTCGACACCTTTCTACAATCGCGCGGACAGGTTCTACACGTGCGCGAACGGCCGAACGACGCGCGCGGGGAGGCGATTACGAGCGACGACGCATTTGTCCGACGACAGCGCGCGCGCATGGCGGTGTAGCGGGGACGGAACTTGCTGATCGGTCGTATCCACCGCGATCCCCGCGGTGCGGGCAAGCGCCGACGTCTTCGGCCGGCATCCCGCGCGCGCTGTGCGCTGGCGCGTGCGCGCGACGGCGTGCCGATCGCGCGTCGGCGCGCGGAGCGCGCACATGGACACGATGCCGATCGTTCTTCAATGGGGCGACATCCTCGCCCGCGTCGCACTGTCGCTGATCGCCGGCGCGCTGATCGGCTTCGATCGCAGCGAGGCCGGCAAGACGGCCGGCCTGCGCACGGCGATGCTCGTCTGCGCCGCCGCGTGCCTGGCGATGCTCCAGGTGAATGCGCTGCTCGGGCAGAGCGGCAAGACGCCGCAAAGCTTCGCGCAGCTCGACCTGATGCGGCTGCCGCTCGGGATCCTGACCGGCATGGGCTTCATCGGCGGCGGCGCGATCCTGCATCGCGACGGGCTCGTCACGGGCGTGACGACGGCCGCGACGCTGTGGTTCGTCACGGTGATCGGGCTTTGCATCGGCGGCGGGCAATTGCAGCTGGGCGCGCTCGGGCTCGCGGTCGGGCTCGTCGTCATATGGCCGCTGCGGCACGTCGAGCAGCGGCTGCGGCGCACGCGCACCGCGCTCGTGACGGTCGAATACGAGATCGCGTCGACGAGCCGCGACCGCCTGCTCGCGCTGATGCGCGAGGCGGGCTTCAAGTGCCGCGTGCGCGCGTTTCACGAAGCGGCGACGCAGTCGCTGCGCGAGGAAACCTTCGTCGTGCAATGGCGCGAAACGCCCGACAACGACGCGATGGTGCACCGGCTCACCGGCATGGCCGGCCCCGCCGGCCTGAAGTCGATCCGCTGTTCGGCGGAGAACTGACGCGCGCCGGCGCGCGAATCGCGCGCGGAACGCCCGATGCTCGTTCGCCGCACCGCGCTTTGCGGTTTACCGGTTTTGGAAGGAGTGAACCATGACGAAAGTGGCTGATGTAATGACGCGCGACGCCGCGACGATCGGGCCGACGCAGACGCTGCGCGATGCGGCGAAGCTGATGGACGACCTGAACGTCGGCGCGCTGCCGGTGTGCGACGGAACGCGGCTGATCGGGATGCTGACCGACCGCGACATCGTCGTGCGGGCGGTGTCGATGGGCGTGCCGCCCGACGAGTCGATCGAGGGCGTCGTCAGCGGACCCGCGAACTGGTGCTACGAGGACGACGACATCGCGGAGGTCCAGAAGAAGATGGAGGACGCGCAGATCCGTCGCGTGCCGGTGGTCGACCGCGAGAAGCGGCTGGTCGGCATCGTCGCGCTCGGCGATCTCGCGACCTCGGCCGACGGCGGCATGTCGTCGACGCTCGGTGCCGTCTCGTCGCCGTCGCGGCCGGAGCGCTGATGGCGGCCCCGCGCAAGGCCCGGCGCACGGGCAGCAAACGCATCGATCATCGGGAGAACGTGATGGACGATCAGCAGAACGTGAAGAACGGCGACAGGGAAGCGCAGATCAGGGAACGCGCGTACCGTCTCTGGCAGGACGCCGGCTCGCCGGACGGCAACGCGGAAGCGTACTGGCTGATGGCCGAGCGGCAGCTCGACGCGGAGGGCGGCGCGACGGCCGCAACCGAGCCGCCGCTCGAGCAGTCGACGAAACGCCGGATTCCGGGCGAGCCGCTGCAGGAGGACGAGACCGCGCTGTCCGACGAGCTCGCGCACGACCGGCGGCGCACCTGAACGACGACGGCCGCAGCGCGTCGGCGTGCGGCCGGCGCGCGTGCGCGCGTCGTCATGGAGATTCGACATGACGGCTCATGCAGGCGAAAAAGCGGAGAAGACGGGCGACTTCCGCTGCGAGAAGTGCCATCGTTCGACGCACGTGCGTCAGGGCGAGCGGATTCCGAAGTGTCCGCATTGCGGCAACGACACGTACGGCGAGCGCACGCGCGAGCCCGGCAACAAGGGGTAAGGGACCGGCGACGTGCCACGCGCGATGTGCGAGCGGGGCGCCGTGCAGCGGGTGCCATGCAACGGGCGACGTGCAACGCGCGCCGCGTGGGCGCGCCGTGCACACAGACGCCGTGCCGCGAGCACCGCGCGGCGACGCTAGCCGTCTTCGCCGACTTCCGTCGGATCCGGCAATTCGGGCAGATCGTCGTTGCGCTCGGGCGCGGGCGGTTCGGGCGGCCGGCCGGTATCGTCGTGTTCCTGCGGCGGGGTCGGGGTGCCGGTCATGATCGTCCTCCGTGATGATTGCGGCCGCGGAATCGGCCGTTACGATGGACGAGCATCGCGCGTGCCGCATGCGCCGCACACGGTACGCAGCAGCACGCGGCCGCTACAAGCGCTCACAGCTCCGGCTGTCCGTCGACTTGCGGCAGCGGCGGAACGGGCGACGCGGCCGGCACGGGCGCCACGGATGTGACGGAAGCGACGGATGCCGCGGGCGCCAGCGGCGCCGGCGCATGCACGGGGTCGCTGTCGTCGATCGCGCGGTGCAGCGCGGCCGGATCGACCGGCTTCACGAGATGATGACGGAATCCCGCTTCGAGACAGCGTTCGCGATCGGCAATCCGGCCGTAGCCGGTCAGCGCGAGGAACGTGCAGGGCTTGTCGGTCTCGATGGCCTTCAGCCGCCGGATCAGCTCATAGCCGTCCATGACGGGCAGCCCGATATCGAGGATCGCGACGTCGGGCTCGTGCGAGCGGAACGCGCCGAGCGCCGACAGCGGGTCGTGCACGACCGCGACGTCGTGCCCCGCGTCGCGCAGCCATTGTGCGAGCGTCGCGGCCGCGTCCTCGTTGTCGTCGACGAGCAGCACGCGGCGGCGCGTGCCGACCGGCACCGCGGCGGGCCGATGCTCGGGTTCGCGCGCGTCGGCGTCGAGCGCGGTCGGCCGGTATTCGGGCAGCGTCACCGTGAACGTGCTGCCGAGGCCGGGCCCTGCGCTGTCCGCGCGGACGGTCCCGCCGTGCAGCATCACGAAGCTCTTCACGAGCGCGAGACCGATGCCGAGGCCGCCGTCCATGCGTCCCGGCTCGCCGCCGAGCCGGAAAAACGGTTCGAAGATGCTGTCGAGCCGGTCCGGCGGAATGCCGGCGCCGCTGTCGCGCACTTCGATGACGATCGTGTCGCCGTCGCTGCGCGCGACGTGCAGCCCGATGTCGCCGCCCGGCGCCGTGTATTTCGCCGCGTTGGTCAGCAGGTTCGCGACGACCTGCGACAGCCGCACCGGATCGCCGTGGCAGCGGACGTCCGCATCGATGTCGACGTGCAGCCGATGGCGGCGCTGTTCGAGCAGCGGGCTCGCGACTTCGACCGCGCGATCGACGATGTCGCCGATCCGCACCGCTTCCTTCTTCAGCTCGATCTTGCCGCGCGTGATGCGCGACACGTCGAGCAGATCGTCGATCAGCCGCACCATGTGATCGAGCTGCCGCTGGATGATCGCGATCTCGTTCGGCGTCGCGTGGCCTTCGCGGCTGCGCACGAGCTCGAGCGCGAGCGAGATCGGCGTCAGCGGATTGCGCAGTTCGTGGCCGAGCACGGCGAGGAACTGGTCCTTCGCGTGATTGGCGTCGCGCAGTTCGGCGAGCAGCCGGTCGCGCTCCGCGTTCGCCGCCTGCAGCTTTTCGCGCGCGGCGACGTGCTCGGTCACTTCGACCGCGCTGACGATTACGCCGATGCCGTCGGCTTGCGGCTGCGGGTTGAAATGCAGCCGATAGACGCGCGCGCCCTCGGGCGTCGCGCGGTCGCGATGTTCGCCGATCGTCGTCGACACGCCGTGCGCGCGCGCATCGTCGAGCGCGCGCGTGACGGCCGGCGAGTCCGCGCCGGGCATCACGGCCGCGAGCGGCCGGCCGACGATGTCGGTGCGTCCGCACATCGCCGAAAACCGGTGGTTCGCGAGCACAATGCGGTGTTCGGGGCCGGCGAGCAACGCGATCGGCAGCGGCGCGTGCATCAGCACGCCGTTGCGCTGGCGCTCGGCGTCCTCGCGGCGGCGGATCTCGGCGCCGAGTGCGCGCGAGCGCTGCTGCGACAGCGCGAGCGTCAGATGCAGCTCGCGCTCGTCGTTGCGCAGCGACGCGGCCGGCAGCACGCGCCGGTGCAGCGCACAGACGTGGCGAAACAGCGTCGATTGCTCGGCGCCCGGAAACGCGTCGTGCGGATAGCCGCAATAGAGCGAGAAGCGGTGCCGCTCGATCAGCTCGTTCCAGAGCGCCTCGAGCCGCAGCGCGGCGTCCGGCTGGCCGCGCGCGCAGAGCACGGCGACCATTTCACCGAACGCATGCACGGGCCGGCCCGCGGCGATCGCGGCTTCAACGATCGCGCCGACCGAGCGCAGAAAACGATCGCGATCGGGCATGTCGCCGTCCATGAAGCGCGCGAGCAGCGCTTCCGCATCCGACACGAACACGCGCCGGCGTGCTGGCTCGCCAATCGCGGCGACCAGCGCGCCGAGCCGCTCGACGACGTCGGCGAGGCGGTCGGCGCGCACGATCACGATCGCGCTGCCGCCGCTGCGCAGCGCGTCGCCGGCGAACGCGACGACCTCCGGCAGCAATTGCTCGACGGAATCGTAGAACTGGACGAAATGGTCGGCGCCGCTCGGCGCCGGTTCCAGCGGAGAAACCATTGTTGTATCTCGCTACGGGTTGCCGTGAAGCGTTGCGCACGGTGGTCGCCGTGGTACCGCGCGCGCTGCCGCATGGCTGTGCTCGTCCTCCCGGTCGTTGCGTGCGCCGCCGGAAGGCGATGCGCGCACGACACCGGACGAGTCGTTTCCTGTCGTTGCCCCAAACCACGGCAGTCTGACGATGCCGCAATGCGGTAGCCGGGCGTAGCAATGCGCGTGCCGCGCCCCGGCGCCCGCCCGGACGACCGCCTGGCCGTGCCGGACGGGGCAGCCGCGCCGCGCGCGAGTCGGCCCTCGTGCGTGCGGCGCGTGTAAATTCTGCATCGCGTGTAGCGGACGGACAAGCCGCGGCGCGTGCGGCGGCGTGCGCGGCGGGCCGGTCTGCGCGGATTCCCGCCAATTCATCGCATGGTCGCACGCCACCGGCGCACCCGCGTCGGAATGGCGCTTGCTCGCGGCGACGCTGCAGGCCGCCACGCCGTGGCGGCATACCGTTGCAGCCGCACCGACCGGAAAGGACCATGACGCAATCGAAACAACAGCAGGACCGCGACACGCGCGGCACGCGCCCCAGCACGCAGGACGAACAGCCGCTGCAGCCGGCCGAACCGCCGCACCGTCCGGAGGCGGGCCGCCCACCGGGCCATGCGCCGGGTGGCGGCGAGCTCGACGAAATTCCGGACGCCGACGTCGGCAAGGTCGCGCCCGACGATCCGCGCGAGACCGAGGTGCGCGACCCGGCCAACGACAAGCCGTGGCCCGAGGAGCACGACGGGCCCGACGATGCCGGCGACCGGCCGCGGCCGCTGTAGGGCGCACGCGCCCGGCCGGCATCCGGCCGGGCGGTAACCGAATCCCACCAGGCGTCGCGCGCGTGCCGCGGGCGCCGTCGATACGGCCGTTCCCGCGGAGCGGTCGATGGAGTCCCGATCATGTCATCCGATGAAATTTCCGAATCGCGGCGCAAATGGATGCAGGGCACGACCGCCGGGCTCGTGGCCGGCGTCGCGATGCCCGCCGTCGCGCAGACGGGCGCACCGTCCGCCGGCGATACCGCGCCGCGCGACCCGCGACCGCTGTATCCGCACGCGCCGTTTCCGGCGCAGCACCAGCCGTGGCCGGGCCTGGCAGGCCGCATGACGCCGCGCCCCGATCACGGCGAGCGCAGCTATCGCGGCAGCGGCCGGCTCGCCGGCCGCAAGGCGCTAATCACAGGCGGCGACTCGGGCATCGGCCGCGCCGTCGCGATCGCGTTCGCACGCGAAGGCGCGGACGTCGCGATCGTCTACTTGCCGGACGAGGAGCCCGATGCGCGCGAAGTCGTGCAGCTGATCCGCAGCGCGGGGCGCACGGCGGTGCCGCTGCCGGTCGACATCCGCAGCGAGGCCGCATGCAACCGGCTCGTCGAACAGGCCGCCACCGCGCTCGGCGGGCTCGACATCCTCGTGAACAATGCGGCGCGGCAGCAAAGCCACGCGTCGATCCTCGACATCAGCACCGAGCAGTTCGACTGGACGCTGCGCACGAACCTCTACGCGATGTTCTGGATCACGCGCGCGGCGATCCCGCGGATGCCGGCCGGCGCGGCGATCGTCAATACGACCTCGGTGAACGCCTACGATCCGTCCGCGAACCTGCTCGACTATGCGATGACGAAGGCCGCGATCGCGAATTTCACGAAGGGGCTGGCCAAGCAGATGATCGAGCGCGGGATACGCGTGAACGGCGTCGCGCTCGGGCCGTTCTGGACGCCGCTGCAGGTGACCGGCGGGCAGACCGAGCAGAACGTCGAGAAGTTCGGCGAGCAGGTGCCGATGGGCCGGCCGGGGCAGCCGGCCGAGATCGCGTCGATCTACGTCGAGCTCGCGTCGGCGCAGGCGAGCTACGTGACCGGGCAGATCTACGGCGCGTCGGGCGGCGCGGGGCAGCCGTGACGGCAGCCGTGAAGGCCGCCATGAATGCGGGCGTCTTGGAAAACTGTATGAATATACAGTATAGTATCCGTCGACATTGAGCCGTGCGCCGCGTCACGCGCGCGCGGCCGCGAGCGTGCGCCGCCGTCCGGCGCCGCGCACGCCGGCCAACTCTTTCCGACGGGTAATCCATTGTCCTCGAGCCACCTGATCCGCATTCGCGGCGCACGCCAGCACAACCTGAAGAATCTCGATCTCGACCTGCGTACGGGCGAGATGACGGTCGTCACGGGCCCGTCGGGCTCGGGCAAGTCGAGCCTCGTGTTCGACACGCTGTATGCCGAGGGGCAGCGGCGCTACGTCGAAACGTTCAGCGCGTATGCGCGGCAGTTTCTCGACCGGATGGACCGGCCGCAGGTCGACCGCGTCGACGGCGTGCCGCCCGCGATCGCGATCGACCAGACGAACCCGGTCCGCAGTTCGCGCTCGACGGTCGGCACGATGACCGAGCTCAACGATCACCTGAAGCTGCTGTATGCGCGCGCGGCCGAGCTGTTCGACCGCAAGACCGCGCGGCCGGTGCGGCACGACACGCCCGAGACGATCCATGCGGATCTGCTCGCGCGCACGGCGGAGCACGATCCGCGGCTCGCGATCACGTTTCCGGTCGAACTGCCCGATAGCGTGACCGACGAGGAAGTCGAGCAGTGGCTGTCGGCGAGCGGCTATACGCGCGTGCAGGCGCAGCGCGAGGTCGCGTCGCCGACGGGCCCGCGCAAGGTGCTCGACGTGGTGGCCGACCGCTTCCGCCTGCATCAGGTCGAGAAGGCGCGCGCGGTCGAGGCGATCGAGGCGTCGCTGAAGCGCGGCGGCGGGCGCGTGAACGTTTACGTGCTCGCGCAGGCGGCGGAAGGCGATGGCGCGGTCGCGCCGGAACCGGAGGTCTGGCGCTTTTCGACCGGGCTGCACGATCCGGAAAGCGATCTGCGCTATGCGGAGCCGCAGGCCGCGCTGTTCTCGTTCAACTCGGCCTACGGCGCATGCGAGACGTGCCGCGGCTTCGGCCGCGTGATCGGCGTCGATCTCGGCCTCGTGATTCCCGATGCGCGCAAGACGCTGCGCGGCGGCGCGATCAAGCCGATGCAGACGCCCGCGTGGAAGGAATGCCAGGACGACCTGATGCGCTACGCGGCGAAGGCCGGCATCCGGCGCGACGTGCCGTGGTCCGAACTCACGCCGGCCGAGCAGGACTGGGTGATCAACGGCTCGCCCGACTGGACCGGCAGCTGGCAGAGCCAGTGGTACGGCGTGCGGCGCTTCTTCGGCTATCTGGAGTCGAAGGCGTACAAGATGCACATCCGCGTGCTGCTGTCGAAGTACCGCAGCTACACGCCGTGCGAAACCTGCGGCGGCGCGCGGCTGAAGACCGAATCGCTGCTGTGGCGGCTCGGCTCGAAGGAGAACGCCGACGCGGTGCTCGCGCCGGCCGATCGTTTCATGCCGCACGGCGTCGACTGGAGCCGCGCGCAGCTCGAGGCGTTGCCGGGGCTCACCGTGCACGACCTGATGCTGCTGCCGATCGACCGCATCCGCCGCTTCTTCGATACGCTGACGCTGCCGAGCGCGTTGCTCGACGACGCGCTGAAGCTGCTGCTGGCCGAGGTGCGTATGCGGCTCAAGTATCTGTGCGACGTCGGGCTCGGCTATCTGACGCTCGACCGGCAAAGCCGCACGCTGTCCGGCGGCGAGGTGCAGCGCATCAACCTGACGACCGCGCTCGGCACGTCGCTGACCAAGACGCTGTTCGTGCTCGACGAGCCGAGCATCGGGCTGCATCCGCGCGACCTGAACCGGATCGTCGAGGCGATGCAGCGGCTGCGCGATGCCGGCAACACGCTGGTCGTCGTCGAACACGATCCGTCCGTGATGCTCGCGGCCGACCGGCTGATCGACATGGGCCCCGGACCCGGCGAGCGCGGCGGCACGATCGTCTACGACGGCACGCCGGCCGACGTGCGCGGCGCGGCCACGCTGACGGGCGAGTATCTCGGCGGCCGCCGGCAGGTCGCGCATGCGTCCCATTGGGCGCGCCGGCCGGTCGACGCGCAGACGCCGCGCATCGTGCTCGAAGGCGCGCGCGAGCACAACCTGCGCGACGTCACGGTCGAGATTCCGCTGCAGCGGCTCGTCTGCGTGACGGGCGTATCGGGGTCCGGCAAGTCGACGCTGATCCAGGACGTGCTGTATCCGGCGATCGCGCGCCAGCTCGGGCGCCCGACCGAATCGCCGGGCGCATACCGTGCGCTGTCGGGCGCCGAGCAGATCGGCGACGTCGTGTTCGTCGATCAGTCGCCGATCGGCAAGACGACACGGTCGAACCCGGCGAGCTACGTCGGCGCGTTCGACGAGATCCGCAAGCTGTTCGCGAAGGCGCCGCTCGCGCTGCAGCGCGGCTACGGCGCCGGCACGTTCAGCTTCAACTCGGGCGACGGGCGCTGCCCGACCTGCGGCGGCTCGGGCTTCGAGCACGTCGAGATGCAGTTTCTGAGCGACGTCTATCTGCGCTGCCCGGACTGCGATGGCCGGCGCTATCGCGCCGAAGTGCTCGAAGTGCGGATCGCCCGCGACGGCCGCGCGCTGAACATCGCCGACGTGCTCGACCTGACGGTCAGCGAGGCGGCCGCGTTCTTCGCGGGCGACGCGGACGTGCTGCGCGTGCTGCAGCCGATCGTCGACGTCGGCCTCGAATACGTGAAGCTCGGCCAGCCGGTGCCGACGCTGTCGGGCGGCGAAGCGCAGCGGCTCAAGCTCGCGGGCTTTCTCGCCGAATCGGCGGCGGCCGGCAACGGGCGGCGCGTGGTCACGCAGGAGGCGCGCGTCGCGCGATCGCGGCTCTTCATGTTCGACGAGCCGACCACCGGCCTGCACTTCGACGACATCGCGAAGCTGATGCAGGCGTTCGGCAAGCTGCTCGCGGCCGGCCATTCGCTGATCGTGATCGAGCACAACCTCGACGTGATCCGTGCGGCCGACTGGCTGATCGACCTCGGTCCGGAAGGCGGCGACGGCGGCGGCCTCGTGCTGTGTGCCGGTACGCCGGACGACGTGAAGGCGTGTGCCGGTTCGCATACCGGCGCGGCGCTGCGCGATTACGAGCGCGCGATGGATGCGTCGGCCGCCGAGCCGGCCGACGAAGGCGTGCCGCTGCAGGCCGCGCTCAACGCGGCACGTGCGCGGCGCGCGATCGAAGGCGAGGACGTCGTGCGCATCGTGAACGCGCGCGAGCACAACCTGAAGGCGCTCGACGTCGACATTCCGCACGGCAAGTTCAACGTGATTACCGGCGTGTCGGGGTCGGGCAAGTCGACGCTCGCGTTCGACATCCTGTTCCACGAAGGGCAGCGCCGTTATCTCGAGTCGCTGAATGCGTACGCGCGCTCGATCGTGCAGCCGGCCGGCCGCCCCGAAGTCGACGCGGTGTACGGCATTCCGCCGACCGTCGCGATCGAGCAGCGGCTGTCGCGCGGCGGCCGCAAGAGCACGGTCGCAACCACGTCCGAGGTGTGGCACTTCCTGCGGCTGCTGTACGTGAAGCTCGGCCTGCAGCACTGCGTGCACGACGGTACGCCGGTCGCGTCGCAGTCGGTCGAATCGATCGCCGCGCAGCTGCTGCGCGAGCATCGCGGCCAGCACGTCGGGCTGCTCGCGCCGCTCGTCGTGAACCGCAAGGGGCTGTATACCGATCTCGCAAAATGGGCGAAGGCGCGCGGTCACACGCATCTGCGCGTCGACGGCGAGTTCGTGCCGGTCGATCCGTGGCCGAAGCTCGATCGCTTCCGCGAACACACGATCGAACTGCCCGTCGCCGACCTCGTCGTGTCGCCGGACGACGAGGCCGAATTGCGGCAGCGTCTCGACGAGACGCTCGAGATCGGCAAGGGCGTAATGCATCTGCTTGTGCCGCTCGACGATCTGCATCACGCGATCGCCAACGGTCATTCCACCGCGCGGGTCGGCGACGTCAAGGTGCTGTCGGTCAAGCGCGCGTGCCCGGTGTGCGGCACGAGCTACCCGGAGCTCGACCCGCGGCTGTTCTCGTACAACAGCAAGCACGGCTGGTGTACGACCTGCGTCGGCACCGGGCTCGCGCTCACGCGCGAACAGCGCGCCGCGTACGACGACACGGTATTCGCCGAAGACGGCCGCGGCCGCGAACAGACGCTGCCGTCGGACGAGCAGGAACCGGAAGGCGTCGGCGAAGAGCCGTGCGCCGATTGCGGCGGCACGCGGCTGAACCCCACCGCGCGCGCGGTCACGTTCGACGGGCATCCGATCGTCGAGGTCGCGCAGTGGACGGTGTCCGATACGCGCCGCTGGATCGACGGGCTGCGGCTCGTCGGCCGCGACGCGCAGATCGCGCGCGACATCGTCAGCGAGATCGGTAGCCGGCTCGCGTTTCTCGAGGAGGTCGGGCTCGGCTATCTGAGCCTCGATCGCGCGGCGCCGAGCCTGTCGGGCGGCGAAGCGCAGCGCATCCGGCTCGCCGCGCAGCTCGGCAGCAATCTGCAGGGCGTGTGCTACGTGCTCGACGAGCCGACGATCGGCCTGCATCCGCGCGACAACCAGATCCTGCTGAATGCGCTGCGTCAGCTCGGCGACAAGGGCAATACGCTCGTCGTCGTCGAGCACGACGAGGACACGATCCGGCGCGCCGATCACATCATCGACATCGGGCCCGGCGCCGGCAAGCGCGGCGGCACGCTCGTCGCGCAGGGCAAGGTCGCCGATCTGGCCGCGCAGTCGTCGTCGCTGACGGGGCGCCTGCTCGCGCAGCCGATGGTCCATCCGCTGCAGCCGCGTCGACGCGTCGTCGCGCCGGGCCGCAGGAACGCCGAGGCGGTGCCCGGGCATTGGCTGACCGTGCATCGCGCGAACCTGCATAACCTGCGCGACGTGACGGTCGGCATTCCGCTCGCGCGGCTCGTCGCGGTGACGGGTGTCAGCGGGTCGGGCAAGTCGACGCTCGCGCGCGACGTGCTGATGACGAACCTGCTCGACGCGGTGGGCCGCTCGGTGCTGTCGTCACCGGCCGTGCGGCGCGCGCGCAAGAGCGCCGCGCAGGACGCGCCGGCCGCGAACCGCCGCGCGAGCGTGCTCGCGCGCAGTGCGCCGCGGCCCGCGCTGAACGTCGCGCACGTCTGGCAGGGGTGCGAGTCGATCGACGGCTGGCAGCATATCGACCGCGTGCTGGAAGTCGACCAGACGCCGATCGGTAAGACGCCGCGGTCCTGTCCCGCCACGTATATCGGCGTGTGGGACGCGATTCGCCGGCTTTTTGCCGACACGCTCGAAGCGCGTGCGCGCGGCTATACCGCGTCGCGGTTCTCGTTCAACACCGGCGACGGCCGCTGTCCGGCATGCGAAGGGCAGGGCGTGCGCACGATCGGGATGAGCTTCCTGCCGGACGTGAAGGTGCCGTGCGACGTGTGCCACGGGCAGCGCTTCAACCCTGAGACGCTCGCCGTCACGTGGCGCGGCCGGAACATCGGCGAGGTGCTGACGATGGAAATCGACGAGGCAGTCGAGTTCTTCGCGTCGATCACGACGATCGCGCATCCGCTGCAACTGATGAAGGACGTCGGGCTCGGCTATCTGACGCTCGGTCAGCCGTCGCCGACGCTGTCCGGCGGCGAGGCGCAGCGGATCAAGCTCGTGACCGAGCTCAGCAAGGTGCGCGACGACATCACGCGGCGCGGCCAGAAGGCGCCGCACACGCTGTACGTCCTGGACGAGCCGACGGTCGGCCTGCACATGGCCGACGTTGCGAAGCTGATTCGCGTGCTGCATCGGCTCGTCGACGGTGGGCATAGCGTCGTCGTGATCGAGCACGATCTCGACGTGATCGCCGAGGCGGACTGGATCATCGATCTCGGCCCGGAAGGCGGCGTCGGCGGCGGGACGATCGTCGCCGCTGCGCCGCCGGAGGCGCTCGTCGAGGTGGCCGCGAGCCATACAGGGCGCGCGCTTGCGCCCGTGCTCGCGCGCGAGCACGGGCAGGGGCAGCGGCACGATGAGTCGCGCGAGGTCGAGCGTGCGGACGAGGCGGGCGGGGACTGACGGCGTTGCGGCGCGGTGTGTCGATGCGGGTGTCGATGTCGGTTTCGGCATCGACATCGCATGACGTGCCGGCGCGCGAGTGCGGTTCACCTGCGCTGCGCCGTCGACGATCGAAAGCTGTACTTTTCGATCGTTCGTTTGCTTGCGATTAAGGAGACGTTAATCCGCGCCGGCCGCGCGGTTCGGCGTGCGCCAAAAAGAAAAACCCGCATGATGCGGGTTCAACGGAGTCCACGGTGCAATGGCGTCCGCACGGTATGCACACTGCACAGTCATCAATGAAGCCGCGCAGTCCCGCATCGGGCGGATTGTCTGTTCTGAATGCTTCGCACCATCGCGCCGCACTCCATGTATTGAAGTGCATCTTCCTCGTGCCAAGAACGGATGCCTTCAAGCGCCGTCTCGTCTCGTGTTCGAACGGCGCAACTTTTTGCGGAACCGCGGGACGAGCCCGTGTTCCGCTGTCGAACCCGTCGCGAACGCCGTGCGACGCAAACGTTTCACCGGCGGGTCGGCGCGTATCATAGCGCAGCGGAGAGACGCCTGACAATACGGATTCCGTGATGCCGACCTGTGCTTGTCGCGCAGTGTCGAGTGGTGCCGTTGCCAGTCGCTGCGTCGATGACGGTAAAAACAGGTCGATTAAATGCAAATCCTTCGCTAAGGAAACGCTGATCAATGGACCAACTTCCGAAGTTGCAGGCGAGAT
>NZ_JBQYLP010000080.1:0-22107 GCF_052683555.1 Burkholderia sp. BC1 | reverse complement strand
GGTGGCATAATCTCACTCAGCTAAGGGATCCGAAATTCGCGGGCAACGTCAATTGATGAGCAACACCATCCGGGCTGATATGGGGTATGACAACAGCTTTCGCCCATGCCAGATGCAAAAAACGGAGCGTGCGCGAGCACGATCCGTTCGGGAGAAATCACTTACGACGGGTTATGCGGCGAGGGGTTCACCCTCGTTGTCATCGGGGCCTACATCTTCGCCGGTCATGCCCGCGAGCAGCTTGCTTTGCCAGTCGCGCTTCCGCAGCTCAAGTTCGTAGTCGTAGAACTCATGGCCGACGTAGGCTCCCGTGTTCTCGTTGAACTGGAGGTCAACGAGCAGCGTCAAACCCTGATAGACGCGATGAGGCCTAGCAACGGGCTTGTACCCCTTATCCTGCAAAATCATTCCGAGCCGTTTGCGGGAGTAGGAGAAATTGTATTCTGCCTCGCTCCACGCCTTGAAGAACTTATAGGCGTCACCGAAGTGGATCTCGCCATCGGGATCGTCGCGGGTGAATTCCGACAGCCAGCTTTCGACAACGTCCATTTCGCCACGGTATTCGGACACCTCATTCGTGATGATCGCCGGCTCCTTAAGCTTGTAGCCGTTATCGCGCCACTGCTGGCAGCCAACAAGCGCCCAGTTCAGGATACCCGGGAGTTCATCACGCAGCTTGCGTTCAAGGTCGGGGTCACGTTTCTCGGGCGGAATCGTAACCGTGAACGGGATCAGCTTCATGCGACGCCAGATGCCGTGATCGTTGCCCTTGATCGTTGGCTTGTAGTTTCCGGCGAGCCAGAGCTTGAAGCGAGGCGTGAACGAGAACGCATTCTGGTAGAGCATGCGAGCGACAATGTCTTCGCCGCCCGTATACCACTTCACCGTTTTCTCGCTGAAATGGCGTCCCTCTTCGACCTCGCTCATAGCGACGAGACGTTTCCCGACGAGGCGTGCGACTTCACTGCTTGAGGCATTCGAGGACATAGCTTGCCCGCCGTTCTTGTCGAGCAACATGTCGCCGTTCGCCTGTGCTCCGAGATCTCCGAAGAGAGCCCGCAGCAAATTGAGAAAGGTCGACTTCCCGTTTGCCCCGCTGCCGAAGGCAAAGAACAGGGCATGTTCCGAGGTTTGACAGGTCAGCGTATACCCGATGGCGCGGCGCAGGTACTCCACAAGCTCGACGTTCCCGTTCATGATTTCCAGCAGGAAGGCTTCCCACCGCGGGCAGGTTGCATCCGGATCGAAGTTCACCCCCGCAGTCTGCGTGATGTGCAGCGCGGGGTCCATCGGCATGAACTTGCCGGTCCGCAAATCAACGAGGCCGTTCTTCGCGGGGAACATCCATTCCCCTTCATCGAGGTTGCTGGCCGAGACGGCGATGCCGGGTTCGGACCTGAACAGTTCGACGGCATCCTTGAGCGCCTTATTGCTTTCGCTGTACTTCGCGTGATCCATCAGTTCACGGCGATTGCCTGGATTAAGGCGGCGAATCTCGTCGTGGATCATCGGAATGATTTCGCGGGCGAGCAGCAGCACGCGAAGTTCATCGATGAAACGCCAGGCACCGGACGGGGATTTTTCGAGCCAGCGCTTCATCTCCGAAACGTACCGGAGTGTGTCGCTGTACAGTTCTGACATCCGTTTCGCATTGCCGAGATCGGTTGCACGAGAGACGCTATCGTTGTTCTTCTGGTGCGAGCTAGCCACGTTCGCGGCAATCTGGGATACCTCCGATTCAGACAGTGGCGGGTCGCAATTTGTGGCGTTGTACTCCAGCAGTTCCTCCTCCAGCAGGTCGGGGTTCAAACCTGCATTGAGCAAAGAGAACCCCTCGAACGCGACAGATTCGTTGCGATTCCCGATGGTAGCGGATTTCGATTTGGCGGATTTCCGCTTGCGCGGTTTCGTGCCTTGCGTCGAGCAGAGCAGTTCAAGCAACCACGCAGGGGCACGAGAGATCGGCAGTACGGGTTCGTCGTAAAAATAGGGCTCGTCGTTGATGATCGACGGGGGAGCGAGACAGTAACCGCCTTCCGCTTTCACATCGACGCGAGGCAGGAAGTTGATCCTGCTCGGGACCTTCAGGTTCTCTGGATACCTGTAGATGAGGTGATACCCACCCGATGGCGTAAACACTTTGCGAGTTGGCGGAAGTGGGCCATGTTCTTTCTCCAGCCGACTGATCGACTTGAGGCCGGTGGCATCCCCGTTCTTCACATCGACATCGACAACGAGCACATATCCGGACGCCGGTCCGGTCGCGTACGCAACGTTGTAGTCGGCGCATTCATTCGCCCATGCGCGATGCTTGTCGGGGTCCATGTTCGCGTCCTTGAATCCGTGCTGCGTGGCGGGAACCTTATCGTTCAGGCGGATAGGAAGCGGGGCGAGACCTTCGGCTGCGAGGTCAGAGTATTTTTTGACGTGGTCTATATTCATAGTTAGGAATGCAAAAAAGATGGCCGGGAAATGGTGCGAGTACCATCTTCCGGCCACGAGTCAACGTTGGTTGAGAGTTATTTGCCCGGGAGCAGGCAGGTCAGATATGTCGTTGTTAGGCGGTCTCAGGAGTTAGGCATGCGTCATTGCTTCCTTATCGACAGGCAAGTCGTAAGGCATGCCAAGGTCGGTTGTCGTGCAAACGGCGTTGCATTCGTTGCAGACGAAGCCATACGGTTTCCCGTTCATCCCGATGATGGGAGTTGGGCTATGCGTAATCGGGTACCTGGGGCAGTGAATATAGTCCCCGATCTTAAGGCTGGAGAGGGGCTGCGGCGCGTCGTGTGAGTTGATCGGCCGAACGGGGTACTCGGGAGGCAGATCGCATACCCAATCCTCGGGGCCAATCCATTTCAGGAGGCCCTCTTGCATAAACAGGCTTACGATTTCCATAGGATCACTAACATAAGTGGTGTTGTGGTCGTTGTTCATGAAATTTCCTTTTAAAGATGGTTGCCAAGCCGTTCACGCTGAACGTTGCCGGATCGAAATCGGAAGGCGAGGGTGTGCCTCGTCGCACGTTGCTTCGTTGCCGAGTGACTGTGCAGGAATTCGATGGACCTGACTTTACGGAGGCGGAGGGCGTTACACAAGACGAACAACTGCCAAACGCATCTGGGTGAAGTATGAGTCTGCGAAATCCAGAAAATCGAATGCGCGGGCTAGAAGGTAGTTACAAATCGACGAGGTTGGGGAAGAGGGGGCGCAATATTTGTAACAGGCCTTCTCGGCTCGTTTGGCGCGTCGGAGATGCACGTTTTCGGTCAAGGCACCCCTCAGGACTCGGGTGTGCGTTTTTCGTCGCGGCAAACTCGGGTAAACACCTATAAAAGGCTGGATTGTTGTCGCTTTTTTGCGTCAATCTAGTATAAACCCGTATTTTTCCGACTCGGGCATTCCTGGATCGGCCGGAGTCATCGCAAGAATTTCGACGGGGCTTGCGCAGGTCATGCTCGGAACAGGCGGCGAGCACACAAATCTATCTCTTCAACTTATGCAGCTTTCGTGGGCGTGCGGCCATGCCCTCGGCCCTTTGCTCGGCGCGCGAGCAACAACATCACCAAACGATTCAACGATTTCATCAATTTTCAGAAAATTTTCTCTATCTCTTCTTCTATATAAAAACTTTCTAAAAACAAGAAAATTGTTTAATCGTTTAAAGAGCGGTTCCCTTCTGTTGGATGTGAAAGAAATCTCATCCCCACAACAGGGGGGGGGCGGTCGGCGATGGCGAGCACGCGGATTGGCCGGGATGGCCCTACGGCAGAATCCTAGAAAGCTGATGATCTAGCTCGGAAATTCCCGGTAGATCAAGGGGATAGAGGAGATGCGGGTGAGGGTGACGTGAAAACTGTCGCTGTTGCTCGACGGATTTCGCGATGGTCGCCGTCGTGTCGATCACAGGCGCGCTCGACGTTGCCCTGAAGGGCAGTCTGCCGGACCCTGGACGCACTTTCAACGAACGGAGTGCTGTCATGGTCGACCAGAAGCAAGGTGCAACGAGCAAGGACGAGAAAGCGGGGAAGCCGGTTGCTGCTGACCAAAAGCCGGTGATTCCCGCAACCAGTTCGACGGGAAATGATCCCGCAGTGAAGGCGGCACCGGCTACGCCGACGAAGATGGAGTTGGCGACGGAAATCTACAAACGGATGCGGACCGTCAAGGACGTGACCCGGAAGGACATCATCGAGAAGTTCATCGCCGAGGTGAAGCTGACGAAAGCCGGCGCGAGCACCTACTACCAGATGATCAAGGACAAGCACGAGCCGATGGGCAAGAAGTAACTGTCGGCGCTGTGCTGATTCTGCCGAGATGGCTCCTACGGGAGCCTCTTATGAGCCGAGTGGCTGGCCTCGGATAGATTGCCGCTAATGTGGGGGGGGAATGATGGTGCCGTAGTCGTCCGGAGTGATCTTGCTCGGAAATGATATGGACTTCTGGGCAGCTTCAATTCGCTCTGCAGCACGTCGTTTTGCTGCATTTAATACCAGTTCCTCCCGTAGCTTATGCAGGCTCAAAACTCCACCGAACAGACCAGCAAATTTCACGACGACGAACGTTATCGACGCGGATAGAAGTAGGCTGACAGCTGGTGCGAAATTAATCGTTCGCCCAGATTGTAATGAGATTGTGGTTCGATCCTTCAAAACGCTCGCTATCACAACCAGCGCAAATGCGACAATTGCGCTTGCTAGAAGCCCAAGCCAATAGTGCTGCTGATTGCGCAATCCTTTGGAAAGACGCTCGGCCTCATTGGGGGTTAGATCGTCGGATTGCAAGAAATTGGCAGTAACCGGGATCACTTGAATTAGGGCAGCGGCGATCAGCCCGAGAAACGCAAGTAGCCCCTGGTTCATATCGATCCAAAGGCCGAGCGGCACCCACTGCCAACCTATAGCGGCAGCAATCAGGGGCAACAATAATCCCGCCGCCCATTTCATGTCAGGTGCCCGGGTCGTCCGATATCTTGCCGTTGTTGTACATGACGTTGTACGCCTCGTACATAGCTCGCAAGACATCTGTAGGGTCAAGCAGCGAACCGACCTTCACGTTATCTCCCACGCCAGCTTTGATCAACTGCACGGATGCGTTGTGGTGCAGCCGTACACTACCGTCTGATGATTTACTCATGCCACGCGCCTTCACTTGTAACTGGCTGTCCGGAAGATTGCGAAGCCCAGTTTCAAGTTGGCGCAGGCCAGCTCGGCTGACAGAACGCTTGCGCGTCTTGTAGCCGATATGCACTTCGACGCGCAAGTCCGCATCCGGTGGCACGGATTGCATGACCTTATCGACGTTGGCATCGCCTCCCAGCAACGTTTTGAGAATATCCCAGGCTTGTGCCCACCCAGTGGTGCGTGCGGTGCCAACTTCCCCGTGCTGGGTGATTTCCCGTTCCTGCGGTGCTGGTGGTGTATCGGATTCCTCTGCGCGGTGTGCTGGCGCGGCTACACCGCCGACAACAATCTCTTGAATGTCGTTCAAATCTCCGCCCACCAATTGCTCGTCGAATCGCGCAGCGAGCACGATTTGAGGGGCAGGTTGTGGAAGTGTCGCGGTCAGTTCGCTGAGGAGCCACGCTAAGTAAGATTCCAGTTCCTCCGTTCTCAACGACATGCTCTGGATGACGAAGACATGATCGCCTTTGATCATCCAAAACATCTCGGAATGCACGTACTCTGTCAGCGACGGAGCTGGCATCTGCTGGACGGGCGCAACCGCGACATCAGTTTGAGCAACGGTGAAGAGAGCTTGTAGATGCCCCTTCGTAAAATGAATCACGTCCCCAAAAACGAGGGGCGTTTCATCCGCAGCTCGGTCGTAGAATGTATTCACAAAGTAGTTGTCTTCGCCCAGAGCCCTGACACGGGTTCTAAAGCGATCCCGGACTCGATGGCCGTCAACATTCGCCTCCATTGCTGCGCGAACGTGTTGTTCCAGCGTGCCCGCAGGAAATCCGCCGTTCCTGTCGAGCTTCCGATAGTGAATCGTTACCTGCTTTCGTTCCCCGGCCATTGGTCCCTCATGCACGTTCTTTTTGTGGTGACGGAATGATAGCGCGTCAACCATCACAAAGTGCTGTATGTTTGTACAGTATAGCAGGCAATCGATGGCGTACCGAGAATTGGGCAAATTCACTTGGAATTCGTATGTTGCCTCACGCGATCGCGTGACGGAGATAGACGAGGAAGCCGTCCAGTTGTTGTTGCTGATGACCCTATCCGGCACAATAGCTTCGTTCGGTAGCGCCCACGGGCATCTCTGCGGGTTGCGCTGCACGTTACCAATCGGCCGTCTGGCGCCCATGCGAGCGATCGCGTGTGCGTGACCGGCGGAATCAGGGGCGGGTCCGAATCGCAAGATGCGGTCCGCAACGAGGATGCCGAAGGGGCGACCGGGTCGCTTTCTGTCCCTAGAGCTGTTGGGAAGGCGATTAACAAACGTGTGGGGCATCCCCGAGGCAGGGAGGCGGGCGCGCCGGCAACGTCGCGGCGCATGTCTTCAAAACACCGCCCTCGTTGCGCCGGCCGGAAGCTGGTCGGCGCGGCCCTGGCCGCCATCGCTTGCATCACCGGAATCAAAACCAGCGTAATGGAGGTGGGAATGAGAAGCATTTGCATCGAGGCGGCCGCTTCGGTCGAAGTGCTGCGCCCACGGGCATCTCTGCGGGTTGCGCTGCACGTTACCAATCGGCAACCTGCGCCCATGCGAGCGATCGCGTGTGCGTGACCGGCGGAATCAGCGGCGGGTCCGAATCGAAAGATGCGGTCCGCAACGAGGATGCCGAAGGGGCTTTCAGCCGCTGGTCTAGGGAGGATGTTCAACGCCAGCGAAGCACCTGAGATATGGCTAGAAACGCGTACCATACTGCCCTGTCACTTGATGCCCTACGCGCGGCGTGGGGCATTCTATTTAAGAAATCTTCACCTCGATCCCACAATACTACGGGCGTCGATGACATCTCCATCAACGACTTTCGTGCTGACGAAAAGGCTCGTCTCAATCGATTGGCTCGCGATTTGCACCGCAAGGCGTTCCAGTTTTCCGATCTTCGACCACACCTCATTCCGAAGTCTTCAGGAAAGGATCGGTTGATCTGCGTTCCGACGGTCCAAGATCGCATTGTGCAGCGAGCGCTTTTGAATTTCCTTTCGGATCGCTACGCAGATCGACTTGCTAACAAGATCAGCTATGGCTTCGTGACGAATCGTGGGGTGAAGAAGGCTGTTCACGACGCTTGTGAGATTCGAGCGAAGTATGGATGGGTCTACAAGACAGATATCGCGTCTTTTTTTGATTCCATTGGTCGGTTGCATCTTGAGCGAGCGCTGAAGGCTGTCATCCGAGAGCGCTCCCTCCATCCGCTGCTGGTGCAGGCAATTGGTTGCGAGATTTCCGCGACGAAGGGGAGCGTTGCGAAGAGGATTAATCGACTCGGCATTAAAGCCGGGCGAGGCGTGCGACAGGGAATGCCGCTATCCCCATTCTTTTCCAACATCATGCTGGCTGGGTTTGACCGCGCGATTGCGCAGCAGGGTCTTCGTGCGGTCAGGTATGCAGACGACTTGATTTTCTTTGCCTCATCTCGCGGTGAGTGTGAGGGCGTGGCTGAATTCTGCGCGCATCATCTTGCCCCGATCGGATTGACTGTACCACCGGTTGAGCCCGGTTCGAAGTCAGTGATATACGAACCCGATCAGGCTGCCGAATTTCTTGGCGTGAGCTTGGTTCGCCACCAGTCAAGCTACCGACTTGAACTGACGCAAGAGCAAATCGTAGCGATTCGCGATGACTTGCTTAAGCTTGGCTCGGTACAAGAACTCGTGACACGAGGGATAGCGCTACCAAAGCTGGGCCACACGCTTATGCTGAGGCGAAACGGATATCTGGCAGCTTACGACATGTGCCACAACGTTGAAGATCTGGGGCGCGAGTTGGATAAGTTGGAGCAGCGGGTGCTCCGCAGGATCTACAGCGAGGGGCTCGGAATCGAACTAGCCAAGTTGCCGCCGGTGGCTCGCAATTTTTTGGGGCTGAGCTGAATTTGCGATCCGACGATCGGTGGCGGCCCGTGTTTCTGATTCGATGTCGCCGGTGAGTTGATGCAATATACGATCGCTATATCGTCAGCTTCTTGCTATTGGCGCTGGCGTGAAAACTGGCATCGCCGTGAACCCAGCATGAACAGTGGAGCTGCGTGGGGCCGGCAAAAAGCCCGACGTGAGAACGCGCACGATTAGTGGTTCTTATTAACGCGCCGGGGCTTGGGAAGCTGAGGTAATGGCCATTATACGACGCCCGCGGAATTGACGATTCTACAGGGAAACGCCGCCGCAAGGCAAGCGCGGACGGGGGCGCACGCACCGCCCGACATCCGAACGTCCAGCGCGCGGCAACCGTGAAGGTGGCCGATTGCAAATGATTCGAATCGCATAGCGCACTGGATCGCGTTTATCCTCGCGCGTTGCCCGTTCCCGAATCGCGACGCGCTCCGCCGCTCGATTCGCGCACGCCGAAATCACCGCGTTCTGCGATTGCGGATGCAACGGTTTCAAGTCGAGCATCGCGTCGCGCCGCCATGGCTCAGGGAGCGCGTTGGAGGCCGACTTCATCGACCGCGATTCACCGGCCGAATCGCGAGCGGTCGAAGCCGTATTGTGCGGCGATGTTTCCGGGGCATCCCGGTTACGTCGAGCTCGATTTCTTCGGAAACGGGCTACCGGATCCCGAGCATCTGAACCTGAAGCCGTCGCCGTATCGCGTGTTCGAAAGCGATCGATTGCTGCGAAACTGAAACGATGCGCTCGTCATTGCCGTCGTCGTCACACGCCGACCAACCGCAACCCGACCAGCACCGCCGCCCCCGCCGCGATCAACACCAGCGCATGCACACGCGTATACATCACGCACAGCGTCGACGCGACCGCAATTGCGCGTGCCGGCCAGCCGCCGTCGAGCGCCTGCAGCAGCACCCACACCGAAGCGGCAATCATTCCCGCCGCCACCGGCCGCAGCCCGGCTTCGAGTGCGATCTGCCAGCGCGCGCCCTGATGCCGCCGCCACAGCCGCGCGACGCCGTAGATCAGAAACGCGGTCGGGCCGAACAGCGCGAGCGTCGCGATCACGGCACCCCAGAACCCGGCGACCTGCCAGCCGATCAGCGTCGCGAGCAGCGAGCCGGGGCCGGGCGCCATCCGCGCGATCGCGAAGTCGTTGACGAATTGCGCGGCCGTCATCCAGTGATGCACGTCGACCACCTGCCGCTGAATGTCGGCGATGATCGCCTGACCGCCGCCGATCGTCGCGATCGACAGCGGCGCGAACACACCGAACAGCGCGGCGTAGCGCGACGCGGCCGTCATCGGTTGCGGCTTCCTTCCGCGCGCGCGCCTGCGCGGCGGTATTCGAATGCGACGCTGAGCGCACCGCCGATCAGCACGGTCCACACGAGCGGCCAGTGCAGCACGGCGACCGACACGAAGGTGGCCGCCGTCACTGCGAACGGCAGCACGCCGCGCGGCAGGCGGCGTACCGCGGCGATCGCCATCGAGACCGACAGCCCGATCGCCGCGGCCGCCGCGCCGGCGAGCGCGACGTGCGTAAGCGGAAAGCGCGTGAGCGCCGAGAACGCGACGCCGAACAGTACGATCAGCACGGCGGGCGGCACGACGATGCCGATGAAGCCGGCCAGTGCGCCGCGCCATCCGGCGAGCCGGTAGCCGATCCAGATCGCGAGGTTCTTCACGTTCACGCCCGGCAGCGCCTGCGACAGCGCAAGACCGTTGAGGAATGCTTCTTCGTCGAGCCAGCGCCGTTCGTGCACGAAGTCGCGCATGATGCGGCCGCTCAAGCCGCCGCCGAAACTCGTCAGGCCGATCTGCGCGAACGCGATGAACAGCGCGGCGACGCCGGGACGCGGTGCGCGATGGTCGGGAACGGCGCAAGAGGAGGGGGACGGCGGCGGCATCGGTTCGACGGTATCGGGCGACTGGCGGGGCGGACATGTTAGCAAGCGGCGCCTGTCGCGATGCTGACAGCGGATCGGCATTTGCGTCATCGTGCGTCGCGACGTCCGAACCGGCGTATGATCGCGACGCCGCTCGCGCAACGTCCGTCGTTCGTCCACCGCTTCATTCATCATCATGTCCACTTCCGATTCGACCGATTCCGCCGATGCCTCCGGCGCCGCGCCGCTGTCTGCCGATCTCGTCGCAGCCGCCGTGGCGGCGCTGTCGCGCGCCGACGCATTGCTCGTGACGGCCGGCGCCGGCATCGGCGTCGACTCGGGGCTGCCCGACTTTCGTGGCACCGACGGCTTCTGGCGCGCGTATCCGGCGCTGCGCCACGAGCGCTTCGAATTCCACGAAATCGCGTCGCCGCAGGCGTTCCGCGCGCGGCCGCAACTCGCTTGGGGCTTCTATGGCCATCGCCTCGCGCTGTACCGGTCGACGGTCCCGCACGCGGGCTTCGCGATCCTGCGCCGCTGGCTCGACGCGATGCCGAACGGCGGTTTCGTGCTGACGAGCAACGTCGACGGACAGTTTCAGAAAGCCGGTTTCGATCCGGCGCGCATCGTCGAGATTCACGGGTCGATCCATGCGCTGCAGTGTCTGCGGCCGTGCTCGGACGACACATGGGACGCCGCGCCTTTCATCCCGGCCGTCGACGAAGCCGCATGCCGGCTCGTCGGCGAGCCGCCGCGCTGCCCGCATTGCGGCGGCCTCGCGCGGCCGAACATCCTGATGTTCGGCGACGCGGGCTGGCTCGGTGCGCGCTACGCCGAGCAGGAGCGTGCGCTGCAGCAATGGATCGCGCAGGCCGGGCGCGTCGCCGTCGTCGAGATCGGCGCGGGCACCGCGATTCCGACGGTGCGCATGATGAGCGAGCAACTCGGCGCCGACGTGATCCGCATCAATGCACGCGAAGCGCATGCGCGGCGTGCGGACGTGATCGGCCTGAAAGGCGGCGCGCTCGCGACGCTGAACGCGCTCGACGCGGCCTGGCAGCACGCA
Organism: Burkholderia sp. BC1; assembly: GCF_052683555.1. Lineage (NCBI taxonomy): Bacteria > Pseudomonadati > Pseudomonadota > Betaproteobacteria > Burkholderiales > Burkholderiaceae > Burkholderia > Burkholderia sp. BC1. Next base: position 11,092 of record NZ_JBQYLP010000080.1, on the reverse strand, counting down.
TAGGCACGATCGCCGATCGCCGATCGCCGGTTGCCGGCACGCGGCGAATCCGCCTACATTGCTGGCAATGCCGCGGATGCGCGCGCCGCGCGGATCCGTGCCGGCATGCCTCGCCATCGCGGGGCGGCGGCCTGCCGGCCGCTTCATCGAACGGGAGCGTCCGTGTTTTATTCGATCGTCGCGATCTTCGTCGGCGCCGGGCTCGGCGCGTTGCTGCGCTGGTTCCTGAGCCTCGCGCTCAATGCGCTGTTTCCCGCGGTGCCGCTCGGCACGCTGGCTGCGAACCTGATCGGCGGCTACGCGATCGGCGTTGCGGCCGTCGTGTTCACGGCGCGTGTCGGCCTGCCGCCGGAATGGCGGCTGTTCGTGATCACGGGTTTCCTCGGCGGCCTGACGACGTTCTCGACGTTTTCGGCCGAAGTGATGACGCACGCGCTGCAGGGCGAATCGGGATGGGCGTTTGCGGTGGCTGCCCTACACTTGACTGGATCGTTCACGCTGACCGCGCTCGGGATGTGGACCGCGCGTGCCTGGCTTGCGGCGACGTGAGCGCGCCGGCGACGGAGGGGGCGATGGACAGGGTGTTCTTGCGCTTTTACGTGCACGAGCAGCATCGGCTGCACTGGAAGCCGCTATGGGAATGGCTGCTCGAGGAGGCGAACCGGATGGGCGTCGCGGGCGGCTCCGCGTTTCGCGCGATGGCCGGTTTCGGTCGGCATCGCGTGCTGCACGAGGATCGCTTCTTCGAACTGCAGGGCTCGCTCGCGATCGAGGTGGAGTTCATCGTCACCGAGGAGGAGGCGCAGCGGCTGCTCGAACGGCTCTCGCGCGAGAAGCTGCGCGTGTGCTACGCGATGATTCCGGCGCGCTTCGGCGTGATCGACACGCTCGCTACGCCGCCGGCGCCGGGCGCGGACGCGGGCGCGTAGCGTGCGCGCTCAGATACCGAACATCGTCAGCGACACGGCCGCGCGCGTGACGATCATCATCAGCACCTGGACGATCACGAACAACAGGATCGGCGACAGGTCGATACCGCCGAGGTTCGGGATCACGCGGCGCAGCGGGTTCAGGAACGGCGCGGTGAGCTGGTAGAGGATCGGCATCGCGGGCGAGCGCGGGTTCAGCCACGACAGCAGCGCCATCAGGATCGTCATCCAGATCACGAGGTTCAGCGCCCACTTGACGACGGTCAGCAGCGCGACGGCGACGACGGTCGGAATCACGGCGGCCGGATCGAAGCCGGCCATCGCGACCATCAGCACGACGTAGACGAGCGCGGTGAGCAGTGCGGCCACAACGCTGGCCCAGTCGATGCCGCGTACGCCGGGAATCGCGCGGCGCAGCGGCAGCACGAGCCAGTTGGTCGCCTGCAGCACCGCCTGCGTGACGGGGTTGTACGGCGGCACGCGAACCGCCTGCATCCACACGCGCAGGATCAGCGCGGCGCCGAACAGCGTAAACAGCGTATTGAGTAGAAAACGGGCGATCTCGCCGAACATCGTTGGCATCCTTTTTATACAGTCGAGTAGCGTGCGGCCGCCAACGCCGGATGGCGGCGCATCGGCCGACACCTTATCACGCCTGGTGTTGCGGCGGGGAGGGGCGCTCTGCCGCGCGCGCGAGCGCGGTCTCGACGATCTCGGTCAGCGCGGGCAGCGACGCGGGCGGCGCGGCGCGCTTGGCGGCCAGCGCGATCGCGCGGCGCGTCATCAGCGCATACAGCGTCGCGTGGTCCCCGCCGCGCGCATCGAGCAGCGCGAGCTGACGTTCGACGATTCCCGTGTCGCCGCGCGATACCGGCCCGGCAAGCGCGTTCGCGAGCCCCTTGTCGCGCGCGGTCTCGATCGTGCCGGCCAGCATCGGCAGCAGCGCGCGCAGCGCGGCTTGCTCGTCGAAGCCGAGGCCGCGCCAGAGCTCGACGGCTTCCGCGAGCCCGCAGAGCGCGAAGCTCGCCGCGTAGTGCGCGGCCGCGTGGTACAGCATGCGGCCGCCGGCCGGAATCGACAGCGGATGACAGCCGAGCGCCGCGACGAGACGCAGCAGCGTCGCGTGCAGCGCGCCGTCGGCTTCGATCGTGACCGAGCAGCCGTCGATGCGCGCGAGATCGGCGTCGGTGCCGCCGAACAGGTACAGCGGATGGAAGCCGCCCGTCGCCACATGCTGGCGTTTGGCCGGATCGAGTACCTCGACGACCGACGCGCCGCTGCAATGGACGATCGCCTGCTGCGCGGCGCGCGACGCGTCGAAGCGCAGCGCGGCGGCGGTCGACGCGAGATGGTCGTCGGGCACCGTCAGGAAGATCAGGTCGGCGGCGTCGACGACATCTTGCGGCGTATCGACCGCGCGGCATCCGTCGATCCGCGCGGCCAGCGTGCGGGCCGATTCGGACGTGCGGCTCGCGATCGCGACGACCGGAAAGCCGGCGTCCGCGAAGCGCTGTGCGACGCAGCGCGCGAGGCGGCCGGCGCCGATGAAGCCGAGGCGGGGCGTGTCGGGAAGGGGCATGGCGAAAGCGGTACGTCAAAACGGGACAGCCGCCAGTATCGCAGGAATGGGGCGGCGACCGCGGCGTGCGGAAGGCGCGGTCGAGACAGCGCGCATGCGCTGTGGCGATCCGCTGATTCCGCCGATGGAGACGCGCTGAACTTTCGCGAACCGCTGATACGCGAGCGCGCGCGGAGAATCGACCCCAAATCGATTGCGCCACGCGCCTCTTGAATCGTCGGCATTTCGTCTCAAATTTGTAATCGTTCATTACGAATGCGCGCGATGACGCCGTTCGCGACGCGGTAAGACTGACCGATCGTCGCTGCGCGGGTCGACCTGCCGGGCGGAATTGCGCGGTGCGCAAGGCGTGCGACAGCGGCCGGGCGCCGCGCGGCGCGGCCGTGCGCGGCGCATCGAATTGCAATTTGCAACAAATGGACGATACGCGCGGCGCGGGTTTTCGCTACATTGCTTGCATGCGACGCGCACGTCCGCCGTTGCCGACCGGAGCGCATAAATTACCGCTCCAGCAGGAGAATCGAAGTGAAAAAGCTCATTCCGTTCATTGCCGCCGCCGCGCTTGGCCTCGGTGCCGCCGGCGCCGCACAGGCCCACGTGTCGATCGGGGTCGGCATCGGTGTCCCGGTCGCTCCCGCTTACCCGGTGTACGCACCGCCGCCGCCCGTGTACTACGCGCCGCCGCCGCCGCCGGTCGTCTATGCGCCGGCGCCCGCCTACTACGCACCGCCCGCCGTGGTCGTCGGCGGCTACTACGGTCGCCCGTACTGGCACCGCGGCTGGGGCCATCACGGCTACTGGCGTCGCTGACCGATGCGCGCGCGGCAAGGCCGCGCGATGCAAAACGGCGCACCGCTCCGGCAAGGGGCGATGCGCCGTTTTTCATTGGGCGCGCGGATTGGCAGCGCGGCGCGGATGCGGGTGAGGCGAAACGGTCGACCGCGTACGGGCTGATCGCGCGACGCTGCTGCGCGTCCTCCCGCCTTCAGACCGCGTGCGCGATCAGATCGCGATAGCCGCCCACGATCACGCTATAAGAAAAGTAGGCGAACAGCAGCGCGGACGCGACGTGGCACGCGCGCATCAGCCGCGCGCCGGCACGTTTGCGGCCGTGGCTCGCGAGCGTGCACATGAAGAGCGTCCAGGCGAGCCCGCCGAGGAAGAAGCCGGACAGAAAGACCGACGCGGTCGCCGCGCTGGTCGCGCCGGCCTTTGCGATCAGCGCGCCGCCGACCGCCGCGAACCAGAGGATCGCGCTCGGCGACGACATCGCGAGCAGCATTCCGCGCACGAAGCTGCGCCGCGCGCTGGCCCGGGGCGGCGTGACGTCGGCATCGCGGTCGGGCGCTGCGGCCGGCGACAGCGCTTCGCGCGCCATCTTCCAGGTGAGAAACAGCAGCACCGCGCCGCCGCCGATCCAGACGACCCAGCGCACCGGCTCGAACTGCAGCAGCACGGCCATTCCGGCGAGCGCGAGCGCCGCATAGACGAGATCGCCGACGCACGAGCCGACGCCGAGCCAGAAGCCCGGCCGGAAGCCGTGCGAGAGCGTCAGCGACAGCATCGCGACGTTGACGAGGCCGATATCGAGACACAGCGACAGCGACAGGAAAAATCCGTCGGACAGCATCGAAGCGGGGGCGAAATTCATCGTCGTTCCAGTGCGGCGGCTACGCTCAAAGCCCGATGTCCTGCCACAGCCGATCGACGCGCGCCTTCACTGCGGCGTCCATCTCGATCGGGCGGCCCCATTCGCGGTTCGTCTCGCCGGGCCACTTGTTGGTCGCGTCGAGCCCCATCTTGGAGCCGAGACCGGCGACCGGCGACGCGAAGTCGAGATAATCGATCGGCGTGTTGTCGACCATCACGGTGTCGCGCACCGGATCGACGCGCGTCGTGATCGCCCAGATCACTTCCTTCCAGTCGCGGATGTTTACGTCCTCGTCGACGACGACGATGAATTTCGTATACATGAACTGCCGCAGGAAGCTCCAGACGCCGAACATCACGCGTTTCGCGTGACCCGCGTAGCTCTTCTTCATCTGGACGATCGCCATCCGATAGCTGCAGCCCTCGGGCGGCAGATAGAAGTCGGTGATCTCCGCGAACTGCTTCTGCAGCAGCGGCACGAACACCTCGTTCAGCGCGACGCCGAGGATCGCGGGCTCGTCGGGCGGTTTGCCGGTGTACGTGGAGTGGTAGATCGCGTCGCGACGCATCGTGATCCGCTCGACCGTGAACACGGGAAACCACTCCTGCTCGTTGTAATAGCCGGTGTGATCGCCGTACGGGCCCTCGAGCGCATGCTCGTACGCGGCGGCCGCCTGGCCGGCCGGGCGCGGCGGTGCGCCGGCCGGCGCCGGGGCCGGCGTGCCGTCCTGCGGATAAATGAAGCCTTCGAGCACGATCTCCGCGCGCGCGGGTACCTGCAGCGTATCGACGCCCGGCGTCAGGCATTTCGCGAGCTCGGTGCGGCTGCCGCGCAGCAGCCCGGCGAACTGGTATTCGGACAACGAATCGGGCACGGGTGTCACGGCGCCGAGCGTCGTCGCCGGATCGGCGCCGAGCACGACCGCGACCGGATACGGCTTGCCCGGGTTCTTCAGCGCGAATTCGCGGAAATCGAGCGCGCCGCCGCGATGGGCGAGCCAGCGCATGATCAGCTTGTTGCGGCCGATCAGCTGCTGCCGGTAGATGCCGAGGTTCTGGCGCGGCTTGTTCGGCCCGCGCGTGACGGTCAGCCCCCACGTGACGAGCGGCCCCGCGTCGCCGGGCCAGCAGGTCTGGATCGGCAGCTTGTGCAGATCGACGTCGGCGCCTTCCCACACGATTTCCTGGCACGGCGGCGACGAAACCGTCTTCGGCGCCATGTCCCAGACGGCCTTCGCGAGCGACAGCAGCTTGCCGGCGTCCTTCAGGCTCCTGGGCGGATCGGGTTCCTTCAGCGCGGACAGCAGCCGGCCGAGATCGCGCAGCGAATCGAGCGCGGCGTCGTCGCCCGCGTCGACGCCCATGCCGAGCGCGACGCGCCGCGGCGTGCCGAACAGGTTGCCGAGCACCGGGAACGCATAGCCGGGCGGCGCCTCGAACAGCAAGGCCGGGCCGCCGGCCCGCAGCACGCGATCGCACAGTTCGGTCATTTCGAGCACGGGCGACACGGGCTGCGTGACGCGCCGCAGTTCGCCGAGCGCCTCGAGGCGCTGGATGAAATCGCGTAAGTCTTTGTATTTCATGAACAAGGTCCGGGCCGCTCGCAGCGCGGGCGACGGTGGGCGGGCGCAGCGTCCGGCTGCGGCCCCGAATCGAGCGCCGATTTTACCCGGCCCGCCGTCCGCGCGTCCGGTCTCGAAAAAAGTCGATCGCGCGCAAACCCCCTACGGCAGGGCGATTCCGTTCTGAAGGGTCACGGTAAATTACTTTTTGTTATAATTTGAAGGTTTTGTAGTGTTGACGATCTATAAAACCCTGCTAGAATCCGCTCACATTGGTTGCAGGGTAAAGGCTTCGAGCCGCCAATCACCGATCCTTGACGCAGCGCGTCACCGTCCGCCGAAACCTGCACGGCGTGTTCGACGGTCTTGAGTCGTAGTCTCGACCAGCGCCTCCTGACGCTGGTTTTTTGCGTGGGTGCCACCGCGTATGCCCGCCTCGCCCACTGTGCGAAGGCGCCGGCCCAGTTCTACACCGTGGCCTCAAACGGTACTTATACCGTTTCCCCGATGCCTGTACGTCCCAACCAAGACGTGCGGCGTCGTGATTCAGCGGCGCGTTTTCTGTCTCGCCAGCGAGCCGGGCGAGCCGCACGAGTCATGTTCATGGGAGATGATCTGAATGAACGCTTGGTTATCGTGGCGTCCTAACGAGCGGCATGCGCAATTCGTGCGCGACATGCTGCGTCGCGGGACGCGTGTCAGCCACCATCTGTTCAGCGTCGTCGGCTGTTTCGCCGTCGCCATCGCGCTTGCGCTCTGGCTGCTGCCGACCGTGCGCGGCACGCTGGCCGCAAAGCTGATGCCGATCGTGTCGGCGGCCGTCGAGGCCGGTCCGGCGCGTCTGCTGTCCGGCCATCCGCTGCCGAATTTCGCGCCGGCCGGCGCACAGCCGCAACCGCAAGACGACGGTCCGGAGACCGATGCGCTCGCCGCCGATCTCGATGTCGCGGCGGAAGCCACGGCCGCCGCGCAGAACGACGCATCGGACGTGGCCCGCAGCGGCCCGTCGCCGGTGGCGCTCGCGAAGCTGATCCCGACACAGCGCGTGCCGGCCGATGCGCGCGACGATCGTGCGCTGGCCTCGAACCGCGAACAGGCGCTCGTCGCGACGTATCTGTCGCGCCGCTATCACGTCGCGCAGGAACCGCTCGGCCGGCTCGTGAAGGCCGCGTTCGAAACCGGCCGCGACGTCGGCCTCGATCCGCTGCTGCTGCTCGCCGTGATGGCGATCGAATCGGGCTTCAATCCGTATGCGGAAAGCGGCGTCGGCGCGCAGGGCCTGATGCAGGTCATGTCGAAGGTGCATTCCGACAAGTTCGAATATTTCGGCGGCACCGACACGGCGCTGCAGCCGATCGCGAATCTGCAGGTCGGCGCGCTGGTGCTGAAGGACTGCATCGCGCGCGGCGGCTCGCTGGCGAACGGGCTGCGCCTGTACAACGGCTCGACGAATCCGGACGACAACGGCTACGGTCAGAAGGTGATGGCCGAGCGCGGTCGTCTGCGCGATGTCGCCCGCGGCCGCAGCGTGCCGATCAATGCGCCGCAGGCGCCCGCCAAGCCGATCGTCACCGCAGCGGTCACGACCGCGGCGGCCGGCGGCGCGAAGCGCGTGCACGTGACGCTCGACGGCGCACAGCCGCTCGCCGCGAAGACCGCGCCGCCGAAGGCGCCGCAGCAGGCCGACGCGAGCGTCGATACGTCGAAGCAGGCGCGCGACGATCACTCGGATCTCGGCGCGTAACGTCGGATTTACTCCGCGCCGAAATGGAAAAAGACACCCTCGGGTGTCTTTTTTCGTTTGGAGGGGCGCAGCGGCGCGATCGCGCCGCGGCGACTCAGCGCTGTCCGAACAGCGTGGCGAGCCGGTCGACCGCTTCCTCGAGACGCGAATAGGCAGTCGCATAGGACAGCCGGATATAGTCGTGCGGCGCATGAACGCCGAAGTCCATCCCCGGCACCAGCACGACGCCCGCGTCGTGCAGCATCGCGTGCGTGAGCGCCGCGCTGTCGCCGGCCGCCGGATGAGCGACGCCGCCGCAGTGCGCGTAGACATAGAACGCGCCGTCCGGCATCACGGGCACGCTGAAGCCGAGCCGCTCGAGCGCCGGCGCGATGAAATCGCGGCGACGCTTGAATTCGAGGCGGCGCGCCTCGTAGATGTCGAGCGATGCCGGCTCGAAGCACGCGAGCGCCGCGTGCTGCGCGAGCGCGGACGGGCAGATGAACAGGTTCTGCGACAGCTTCTCGAACGTGCCGACGAGCGCCGGCGGCACGACGAGCCAGCCGAGCCGCCAGCCGGTCATGCTGAAGTACTTCGAGAAGCTGTTCACGGTGACGATGTCGTCGCCGAACGACAGCGCGGAGACCGGCGGCGCATCGTAGCTGAGCCCCTGATAGATCTCGTCGACGATCGCGAAGCCGCCGCGCGCGCGAACCGCTTCGACGATCCGCTTGAGCTCGTCCGGCTCGAGCGACGTGCCGGTCGGATTCGACGGCGACGCGAGCAGCACGCCGCGCGTGCGTGCGTTCCAGCGCGTGCGCACGTCGTCGGCGGTCAGCTGGAAACGCGCTTCCGGGCCGCTCGGCACGAGCACCGGCCGGCCTTCGGCGGCCGCGACGAAGTGCCGGTTGCACGGATACGAGGGGTCGGGCATCAGCACCTCGTCGTCGCGGCCGACGAGCGCGAGGCACGCGAGCAGCAGCGCCGCCGACGCGCCGGCCGTCACGACGATCCGCTCCGGCGCGATCGTCAGGCCGTAGGCGTGCGCATAGTGCGCGGCGATCGCCTCGCGCAGCGGCGCGATGCCGAGCGCGCTCGTATATTGCGTGACGCCGCGGCGCAGCGCGGCCGCCGCCGCTTCGACGACTGGCTCCGGCGCGGTGAAATCGGGCTCGCCTATGCCCATGTGGATAACGTCGCGCCCGGCAGACTCGAGCTGCTGTGCCTCCTTCATCAGTTCCATCACGTAGAAGGGCTGGATCGCGTCGACGCGGGCGGCGAGCTTGACGAGCGAATCGGCGGTGGTGTTCATCGGTCGGGGCGGTTACGCGCGTAAAACGGAAAACGTCGGAAACGTCGGAAACGTCGGAAAGGGGCGAAAAAAACGGGCGCTTGCGCGCCCGTCCGGAACAACGGAATCAGCCGTTGCGGCGCGCTTGCGTTTCGGCCGGCCGCAGCTTCGCGGCCAGCTTGTCGAGCACGCCGTTCACGTACTTGTAGCCGTCCGAGCCGCCGAACGTCTTCGCGAGTTCGACAGCTTCGTTGATGACCACGCGGTACGGCGTTTCGATGTGGTGCGTGAGCTCGAACGTCGCGATCAGCAGCACCGCGCGTTCGACCGGCGACAGCTGGTCGATCGGGCGGTCCAGCGACGGCGTCAGCGCGTCGACGAGCGTGGCGTGCTCGCGGATCACACCGTGCAGGATCGCGTCGAGCAGCGCCTTGTCAGCTTTGTCGTACCCGAGCGCGCCGCGCAGTTGCGCGTCGATCTCGCCGGAGGACGCGTTCGACAGCAGCCATTGATACAGGCCCTGCGTCGCCAGCTCGCGCGATTGTCGGCGGGCGCTCTTCTTCATGCGCGCTCCTCTTCGTCGTCTTCGTCCTCTTCTTCGTCCTCGTCGTCGTCGCCGAGCTGGTCGAGCGCCATCGTCAGGTTGGCCATCTCGACGGCGACGCGCGCCGCGTCACGACCCTTTTCGGTCATGCGCGCGACGGCCTGCTCGTCGTTTTCGGTCGTCAGCACCGCGTTCGCGATCGGCACGTTGAAGTCGAGCGCGATGCGCGTGATGCCGGCGCCGCTTTCGTTCGACACGAGTTCGAAGTGATACGTCTCGCCGCGGATGACCGCGCCGAGCGCGATCAGTGCGTCGAACTGGCCGCTTTCCGCGAGCTTCTGCAGCGCGAGCGGGATTTCCAGCGCGCCGGGAACCGACACGAGCAGCACGTCTTCGCCGGCGACGCCGAGGCGCTCCAGTTCTTCGACGCATGCGTCCGCGAGGCCGTTGCACACGGGCTCGTTGAAGCGCGATTGCACGATGCCGATACGCAGGCCGTCGCCTTCGAGATTCGGTTGGTATTGTCCGATTTCCATGATCTGTCCGTGGTTGGATGAACGGTTATAGGGCGAAAGCGCCGTGGCGGGTCACGCGTGCGGCGCCGGGCAGGGCTTGGCCTCGCCGCCGGGCATCGGAACGAAACCCGTCACTTCGAGACCGTAGCCGGACATGCTGCCCAGCTTGCGCGGATTCGACAGCACCTGCATCTTGCCGACGCCGACATCGCGCAGAATCTGCGCGCCGATGCCGAACGTCTTGAAATCGACCGGCCGGCGCTTCAGCGCGGCCGCCTTTTCTTCCTCGTCGAACGCCTTGAAGACGTCGACGAGATGTTCCTTCGTATCGCCGCAGTTGAGCAGCACGACGACGCCGAGGTCGCGCTGCGCGATCTCGCGCATCGCGGCGTCGAGCGTCCACGAGTGGGTCGACACGCCCGTTTCGAGCAGATCGAGCACCGACAGCGGCTCGTGCACGCGCACCGGCGTGTCGGCGTCCGGCGACGGCTGGCCGCGCACGAGTGCGATGTGCGGCGAGCCGGTCGGCTGGTCGCGGTAGAGCACCGCGCGGAACGCGCCGTGCGCGGTCTGCATCGTGCGCTCGGCGACGCGCTCGATGATCGATTCGGTGCGGCTGCGGTAATGGATCAGGTCGGCAATCGTGCCGATCTTCAAACCGTGCTGCTGCGCGAACTCGATCAGATCGGGCAGGCGCGCCATCGTCCCGTCGTCCTTGATGACCTCGCAGATCACCGCGGCCGGCGTGAGGCCCGCGAGCGCGGTGAGGTCGCAGCCCGCCTCGGTGTGCCCGGCGCGCACGAGCACGCCGCCCGGCTGCGCCATGATCGGGAACACGTGGCCCGGCTGCACGATCTGCTCGGGACGCGCGTCGTGCGCGACCGCGGTCGCGATCGTATGCGCGCGGTCGGCTGCCGAGATCCCGGTCGTCACGCCTTCGGCGGCTTCGATGCTGACCGTGAACGCGGTGCCGTACTGCGTGCCGTTGCGGTACGTCATCAGCGGCAGTTGCAGCTGCTTGCAGCGTTCCTGCGTCAACGTCAGACAAATGAGGCCGCGGCCGTACTTGGCCATGAAGTTGATCGCTTCCGGCGTGACGAATTCGGCGGCAATCACGAGGTCGCCTTCGTTTTCGCGGTCTTCTTCGTCGACGAGGATCACCATCCGGCCGGCTTTCAGCTCGGCGATGATGTCGGGCGTGGAGGCGAGCGTCATAAGGGGGCGAGAAAGAGGAAAGTGCGTATTTTACGCTAGGGAAACGCTGATTTATTCGGCTCGGCGGTCATCGCAGACGTAGCC